>NZ_JAWDID010000055.1:0-34448 GCF_032464875.1 Allobosea rubneri | reverse complement strand
CACCAGCAGGATGTTCGAAGGCGGCAGCACCGGCAGCGGCAGGGCCGGCGTCTGCGGCGATGCCCCGGAGGCGTCGTCCGCCGACTGTTCGGTCAGCGCCGCCAACGAAGGATCGTTGCTGAGCGCGAATTGCGTCGCCTGCCGCGCCGCTTCAAGATCGCCCTCGACCGAGGACAGGATCAGCGAAGGCCGCATCGGCGCCTGCAGCGACGGCGCGTCGACCGTTTCAGCCGGCGTGAAATCGGGATCCGGGACCGGTTCCGGAGCAGGCGTCAGCGTCGCCACCGCCATGCCCGCCATCACCGCCACGATGACGGCACCAGCGCCCGCCAACACCAGCAGCCGGGCGCGGCCTCCGCCGTCCACCGGCGACGCCCTCATCCCTGCCGCCGCCGGGGCGCCACGCCCCGGACCGGCAGCGCCCGGTGCCGGGACCGGAGCAACATCGCCCGTGACCGCCTTGCGGGCGGCCGTGAACCAGCCGCGCCCGTCCTTGGCGGCGGCTTCGAGTTCTCCAATCATCCGCCGGGCGTGCTCGATCGAGATTCCCGCCTCGCGCTCCAGCGTCGACGCCGCTGCCTTGGGCCCTCGCTCGGCCAGTACCCTGACCGCGAAGAACCAGAGCTGCAGCGAGGTCCGGCGGCTCTCCAGCGGCGTCCCGGTGCAAGGCGAGACCATGAAATTGCAGTGCTCACAGGCATAGGCGCGCAACTTGACCCGCGGCACGAAGGCCGAAACCCGGCCGCAAGCCGGGCAGGCCAGACTGATGCCACCCCGGCTCGCCTGCATCATCGCCTCGAGGCAGGCATCTTCCCGGAAAGCGGCCTGAAACTGCTTGAAGCGCTGGCTCATGCCTCGCTACCGCCGGCGATATCGGCCGTGCCCGCGATCACGCAGCTCCACGGCCGCCTTCTGCTCGGGCAACGCTGAAGGATACGCGTGCAACGGACCTGCGACAATGTCAGCTCGCCAGCAGGCCGAGCCGCGCGACGTCGTGCAGATGCATTTCGACCTCGTCCGCGGTCGCGCGCTGCGGCAAGCGCGCGCTGTCGCCTCCCGAGGCATGCGCCTCGGCCAGGAAGTCGTTGATCTCGGCCAGCAGCATCGGCGCCGTGCGCGTGCCGTCGAGCAGGCTGACGAATTTGCGCACCACGACGCCGTCCAGCGCCACGGCGCGGTGGCGCAGATCGGTGACCTCATTGCCGGTCAGCGCCTGCCGTCGCGCCAGCAGGCTCGCCACCGGCCGCTCGCTGACGGCCGTGGTGAGCCGGTGCGGCTCTAGGCTGATCTCCAGCAGGCCGGCCCGGTAGATCGCCGTCAGCGCCTCGTTGAGCCGGCTGGTCTCGCGCTCGATATCAGGGCTGAGGCTATCGTTGGCTTCGCGCAGGGCAATCGCAACAAGCTCGGCATGGCCGATGCTGCCGGGCCAGGCCCGGCCGAGCGCTCGCAAGGCCGCCTTGGCGCTATCGAGGTCGACGGCAAGCCGGACGTCGCTGCCGAACAGGAACCCGCCGACACCGGGCCTGTCATCCTTTTCCTCGGCCTCGCGAACATTCGCGGCCAGATGATAGGGGGCGAGCGTAAAGCGCGAGAAGCCGCGGTGAAGCACGACATCCGAGCGGCACAGCAGCGTCTGGCGAAAGCAGCGTCCGATCAGAAGGTCGAGCGACTGCTCCTGGCGCAGCGGCTCGTCGACCGGGATCGCATTCAGGATCTGCTGGGCCGGCCCTTGCGCCCCGCCGAAATTATTCGGGAACGAGGCCTCGGCGAGGAATTGCAGGCCGTGCGGTGCTGCGGCGTCCAGCACCTCGTGCAGCGCGAACGCCCGCGCCCCGGGATTGAGATCGTCATGGTAGAGGACATTGTCCGGGATCTCGTCGATCTGCTGCAGGCGCTCGCGCAGCGCCGCTCCGTAGAACGAGCCGGGATCGGTCGCCTCGGCGAAGCGCTTGATCGCGGCTCGCGCGACCCTGACCCGCTCCAGCGGCTCCTCGGTGTCTCGCGTCTCGTACAACATGATGTCGCGGGCGAGATCGCGCAGCCGGCAACCCGGCAGGGCGTTGTAGCTGACATAGGCGATCCCCTGAGGCCGCAGCAATTCGCCGAACAGCGCCAGGATGCGCTCGCGCACGAAGGGCGGCACCCAGGAATAGACGCCGTGCACCAGAATGTAGTCGAACGTTCCAAGGCCGGCATCCGCCGCCATGATGTCGAGATGCTGGAAAGCGATGTTGTCGAGACCGAGCTCCTCGGCCTCGGCCTTGGCCCGGGCGATCGCGCTGGCGCTGAGGTCAATGCCGACGAAGCTGGCACCGGGCGATTGCAGCGCCATCGGGATCAGATTGCCGCCGCTGCCGCAGCCGAGTTCCAGTACCCGCATCGCCGCCGTCGGCGCCGGTTGCATGCCGTGGAAATGCGCGATCGTCGCCAGATGGCCGGGATGGGTCTGGGAGAAGGCATGGCCGGGATAGGCGACGGCGTCGTAGGGGTTGGTCCTGGTCTCGCTCATGCAGACAACCCGTTCGTCACGCCAGCCTCCTGCGTCGCGTGGCTCAGCAGCCGATAACCTTGAACTCCACCCGGCGGTCGAGCGCGTCGCTGGCGTCGTCCTTGCCGGTTCCGATCAGGTTCTCATTGAAGCCCTTGCCGGTCGCGATCATGCGGCTGCGGCTGTCCGGTGCACCAGCCTGGAGCAGCTCCATCACATATTGCGCGCGCAGCACCGAAAGCCGCTCGTTGAGGTTCTGCGTGCCGGTGCGCGAGGTGTGCCCGACGATCTCGATGCAGGCGCCCTTCTGCCTGGCGCGCGTAGCGATCTGGCTGAGCCACATCGGATAGGGCTCGGTAATCTGCGGATTGGCGATGAATTGCGTGGTTCCTGGCTGGAACAGCAACTTGACCATGAGCTGATTGCTGGCGAGGCCCCCGTCGACGAGATCGCCGAATGCATCGACGGCATCTTCGTTGCGGCCGAGCTTGCTCGCGGCGAGATAGGCGCCGACCCGCACGCGATGCTGATCGCCGCCCGGCAGGCTCCGCGCCGTGCGATAGAAGGCCAGCGCCTCGCGATAGCGCCGGGCCTCGTATTCGAGGATGCCGTCATTGATCAGCGCCGCAGCGTTCAGCCGCTCGAGATAGACGGGGTCAATCGGCTCGCCGAGCCTCGTCCCCTGGCAGACCTTGATATAGGCCTCGGTCGCCGGGTCCTTCGTCCACATCGGCGCATCGCGATAATAGGTCGTCGGCGTCACGTCGACGCCCTCGGTCCGCGCCCGGGCGACGCCCTTCGAGACGACACGCTTCGATTTCAGGTCGGCGAGCGTCAGGCAGATCCGGTAGGCGTCACGCACCCCCTTCGCGTCGCCGGCGTTGTTGACCGCCGTGAAGGTGCCGACCAGCACGACCGGCTCGCGGGCCAGAGTCTCGGTCGTGAAGGGCTGCAGCTGGAAGCGCGGATAGGATTTCGAGACGATCTCGGCGAGACTCTGCTGCATCGAGCGGGTCGAGGTCGACTGCGCTCCGGAGATCCCATCGATCAGCGGGTCGATCACCAGCGCGATCCCGTCGCCGGCCAGATCGGCCTTGGAGAACAGGTCAGCAGCCGCACGCTGCAGGGCTTCCGGGAACGGGATGGGCGTCGGCACAGGTGCAGCGGCCGGTGGCGTCCCGGCGGGTGCGGGCGCCTGAGCGAACGCCGCCGCGGGGCCGGCGAGCATGGCAACAAGGACGCAATAGGTCAGGGAACGTCGGCGTGCACGGCCACTTGCCGAAGACATGGTCCGAGACGAGTCCATCGTTCGCTCTCCCATCGGTCGTCACAAACCCTGCTCAGCGGCAACCCTGCAGTGAACTCCCGCCACCATCGCCGAGCTGGGCTCGCATCAGCTCCTCGGTGCAGTCGCGCGCTCCCCCGGGCCGGCGGTTCTTGCTGCCTCGCGCGGGGGCAGAAGCGTCGCTGCCGCCAAGCGTTTCGCTGGACCTGCGGTCGACGACCGTACGCTCCTGCGGCTGCGGTTCCTGACGGGGCGGTCGGACGCTTGGCAGGAGAGGCTTCTCCGGCGCGGTCAATTCCTTGACGACGCCGCCGGAGTTGATCATCGCCGCGACAGCCCTCTCGCGCTCCAGGCGTTCCTGGGACAGCTTGACCTTCTCGGCCTCCAGAGCCGTGAGCTCCTGCTCGCGCTGGGCGAGTTCCCTTGCGAGCCGCTCGCGCTCGCCAGCGTCAGACGGCTTCACCGCGGGCGCGAGCGCGACCGGAGCCTGCCTGGGTGCTTCGACAGGCAGCGGCGCCGCGCCCTTCGCATCGGTCTTTCCGGCATCTCGGTCGGCGAGATCGCTCGCGGCCTGCTGCCGGCTCTTCTCCGCCTGCCGGAGCCGTTCCAGCAGGGCCCTCTCGCGTGCCGCGAATTCGTTCTCGAGCTTTTCTCGCTCGCTCGCCGAAACGCTGCGGCGTTCGAGCAGGTCCAGCCTTGTCCTGGCGTCGACGGCGAAGAAGCTGGCGGGAAAGCGCTGGATGAAGGCCTTGATCTCCGCCACATCATCGCTGCTGCGCAGGCGCCGCCAGATATCGGCGTCGGTCTCCTCGCGGTTCAGGTAGAAATCGCCGAGCAGCGACAGCGACAGTTCCGGCGTCTGCTTGCCGCCGGTCGCGTCGTAGACCGCCTTCTGCACCCTGCGGAACATCGTCGCGATCTCGAGCCCGGGCTGCCTCATCTCCTGCACCAACGCAGCCGTGAACGGACTGTTGCGGCCTGAGCCATCGGCAGCGACATCATTGGCCTGCGTCGCATAGGCCGTCACCATGCCCTGCGCCCGCGCGATCGGCGCAAGACCGGTGCCGACGGAGAAGCTGCGCGTCGCCTGGTTCTTCGAGAGCTGCGCGACGAACGGGTTGTTGCGGCAGGCGTCGAGCACCATGATCTTGACGCCCTTGGCGAAGCCGAGCGCCGTGATCACTTCGCTGAGCTTCAGCGTCTCGTACTGGACCGAGACCTCGTCATCGATCCGGGCCTCGACCGGCACCAGGAAGTTCTCGCCGTTGAACTGGAAGCCGTGGCCGGCATAGTAGAACATCACCGCGTCGGCGTCCCGGGCCAGCCTCGCGAAACGAAAGAGCGCGGTGTCCATGCCGCGCTTGTCGAGATCGACACCGTCGACCACCTCAAAACCGACCTTGCGCAGGGCCTCAGCGGTATCGCGCGCATCGTTGACGGTGTTCGGCAGGGCCGGCGCGTTCTTGTAGGCGGAGTTGCCGATGACCAGCGCAACGCGCCGGTCCTGCGCCAGCGCCGGCAAGGCCAGCAACTGAGCAAGAAGAGCCGCCAGTGCACAGAGCTTGAGCGCAGCGTTCATGGCACGCATTCCCCGCGTCAACCTAAAGAAAGACCCCGGCGAAATCCAGACCTATCCATTATTGCCACAGGCGCTTTGCTTGCTCCTGCGATAGGGGCCTGTTAGCTTCTGTCGTCCAGGCCGCGCCCTCAGGAAGAGCGCCGATGCGAGGTATCCGGCTGAAGCTTGTTGTCGGTGTTTCAGCGGCTTTCGCCTTGCTGGCGGGAAGCGGCGACGCACAGGAGCGGTCGAGACAGCGTCAACCGGCCCCGGCGAACGCCAAGGTTTCCTTCGTCGATCTCAGGGACAATGCAAGGGTTCCCGGCAAGGTGCTGGTGCGTTTCGCCGTCACCGGGATGGAGATCGCTCCGGCCGGAACGCAACGTCGCAATGCCGGCCACCATCACCTCTTGATCGACACCGATCTGCCGCCACTCGGCCAGCCGATCCCGAGCGATTTCAACCACCTGCACTTCGGCGGCGGCCAGACCGAGGCGGAGATCCTGCTCTCGCCGGGGCGCCACACCCTGCAGCTGCTCTTCGCCGATCACGATCACGTGCCCCACGACCCACCGGTGATGTCGGAGAAGATCACCATCGAGGTCGAGGCCGCGCCCGAGGAGAAGCCGCGCACCGCGGCCGCACCCAACGCCAGCGTCTTCTTCGTCGGCCTGCAGGACGGCGCGACGATCCCTCCCCGCTCCGTCATCCGCTTCGGCACCGCGAACATCGCGATCGTCCCGGCCGGCACCAGGCAGGACAATGCCGGCCACCACCATTTGCTGGTCGATACCGAATTGCCGCCGCTCGACCGCGAGATACCCAGCGATTTCAACCATCTGCATTTCGGGCGCGGCCAGACGGAAACCGAGCTGACGCTGCCGCCGGGCGAGCACACGCTGCAGCTGCTGTTCGCCGACCACGAGCATGTCCCGCACGATCCGCCGGTGATGTCACAGAAGATCAAGGTGCGGGTCGAGGCGGCCTCCGCAACGCAGGCCCCGGCCGTGCCCCAGGGCGCGGGGGGCAAGCCCGGGCGCACGCCCGCGCCGAACGATGCCGTGGTCTATTTCGTCTATCCGCGTAATGGCACGACGATCTACGCGACCTCGACGATCCGCTTCGGGCTGCGCAATATGGGCGTCGCGCCGGCCGGGGTCATCAAACCCAATACCGGCCATCACCATCTTCTGATCGACGTGCCGACGCCGCCACTCGACGTCGCCATTCCCAGCGACCTCAACCACCTGCATTTCGGCAACGGCCAGACCGAACGCAAGATCACCCTTCCCCCCGGCAAGCACACGCTTCAGCTCATCCTCGGCGACGATCAGCACGTGCCGCATGATCCACCAATCCTGTCGGAGCGGATCGAGGTCTTCGTCGGCAATCCCCGCAAGCGGAGTCAGCGTCGATGAGCACGCCTGTCCGCAGCGCCGGCCTGGCCGCCACCTTCCGCACGCGGTGGCTGACCGCCCTGGTCGGGCTCGCCCTGCTCGGCCCGCTGCTTGCGGCTGCACCCGCCGCGGCCCAGACGGCGCAGCGACAGCCATCGCCGCGCGGCGCCCTGCTCTATTTCCACTATCCGCTCGACGGGCTGCGCGTTCCCGAGCGCTTCACCGTGCGGATGGGGCTGAAGGAGATGGGCATTGCGCCGGCCGGCATCGACAAGCCGCTGACCGGCCATCACCACCTGCTGATCGATGTCGAGCCGCCACCGACCGACCAGCCGATCCCGGCCGACTACAACCACATCCATCTCGGCAATGGTCAAACCGAGGTCGTCGTGACCCTGCCGAAAGGCACCCATACGCTGCAATTGCTGCTCGGCGACCACCTGCATACACCGCATCAGCCGCCGGTAATGTCTCAGAAGATCACAGTCTATGTCCGCTGAACCTTCACGCCCGTGACGGCGCGGGCGGCCTGTCGGAAAGCTGAACCGAATGTCCTGGTACCGCCGGCTCGCGACCCTGCTTCTGGCTCTGGCCGCCCTCCTCGCTCCGGCCTGGCTGCCGACGCCTGCACGCGCCCAAGGCGGCGCGTCCCCTGCCCGGCTGGCGCTGGTGATAGGCAATGCCAGCTACAAGGACGCCGCGGTCGCCAGCGCGGTGACAGACGCCCGCGCCGCGGCCGACATCCTGCGCCACGGCGATTTCGACGTCACCGACGTCGAGAATGCCGACGGTGCCGCGTTGGAAAGGGCACTGAGCGCGTTCAGCGACAAGCTGACGCGCGGTGCCCATGTCGTCGTCTTCTATGCCGGCCATGCGGTCCAGTTCCGCGGCCGCAATTTCCTCGTCCCGATCGATGCCGCGATCAGATCGCCGGGCGACCTCGGCCGCGCCGCACTCGACTTCGACCGCCTGCTCGATGCGCTGATCGTCAGCAGGCCGGCGAGCGCGGTGATCGTGCTCGATGCTACTCGCGACAACCCTTGGCAGGCGGCGCTCGGTGGCAACCTCAAGGGCCTCGCGCCGATCGAGCCGATCGAGAATATCGCGGTGATGGCGCCAGCCGCTCCCGGACGGACCATCGCCGAGACGGCCGGGCGCTCCAACCCTGCGGTCGAGGAATGGTTGAAGGCGATACGGACGCCCGGGCTCGACATGGCCGCCGCCCTCACCCGCAGCCGCGATGCCGTCGCCCGGCGAAAGCAGCAGATCTGGATCTCGTCGCTGCCCGCAGCCGGCCTCGTGGTCATGCCGACCACAAGGCCGGCTGTCGCCGCCCAGGCGACACGCGGCGTCATCACCGCGCCGCCACCGCCGGGGCCGCAATCCGACCAGCTCGGCCCCTATGAGCTCTCTTTCTGGGAGACCATTCGCAACAGCGAGAATCCGGCCGAATACCGCGCCTATCTCGACGCCTATCCCAATGGCCGCTTCGCCAGCCTCGCCCGGACGCGGGAGGAGTTCTTCAGGAACCGCGGCCAGGGACGCCCGGCCCCAATCTCACCGCCGCAGACTGCCAGCGTAGTGCAGGGACGGCCGAGCGCTGCACCGGGCCCCGCCAGGATCATCCGCGATTGCGACGATTGCCCCGAGCTCGCGCTGATCCCCGCAGGCGGCTTCGAAATGGGCTCGAACGAGATGTTCGAATTCGAGAAGCCGGTGCGCACGGTCACGATCGGCAATCCCTTCTATATCGGCACGCGCGAGGTCACCTTCGCCGAATGGGACGCCTGCGTCGCCCAGGGCGGCTGCAGCCATCGCCCTGGCGACCGCAACCTCGGCCGCGGCAACCGGCCGGTCACCGACATCCACTGGAACGATGCCGGCGCCTATGTCGTCTGGCTCTCGCTGAAGACCGGGCGGAAGTATCGCCTGCCGACCGAGGCCGAGTGGGAATACGCCGCCCGTGCCGGCACGACGACCAGCTATCCCTGGGGGAACGCGATCGACAAGGAGAAGGCCAATTGCATCGGCTGCAACGCGCAGCCGCGGCGCCAGGCGATCGAGGTCGGCCAGTTCCCGCCCAACGCCTTCGGCCTCTACGACATGGCCGGAAACGCCGCCGAATGGGTCGCCGATTGCTGGAGCGAGAGCTACCGAGCCTCGCCGCGCGACGGCAGCGCCTATTCGCCGCCCGGCTGCCGCGAGCGTGTGCTGCGTGGCGGCTCCTTCAACAACGACCCGCGCTATCTGCGCTCGGCCGCGCGCTTCAAATACGAAAGCGATGTGCGCTTCTACACCAACGGCTTCCGCGTCGTCCGCGAGCCCTGACGCGCCCCGGGCCGTGACCGGAAACGAAGAAGGCCGCTGCAGGAGCAGCGGCCTTCCAATTTCTCAGCCGGAGCTTCCGCTCACCACATGTCGAGCGCGACGCGCGCCTCGTCCGACATCCTGGACTGGTCCCAGGGCGGATCGAAGGTCATGTTGACCGTGACCGCGGCGACGCCCGGCACGGCCCCCACCGCGTTCTCGACCCAGCCCGGCATCTCGCCGGCGACCGGGCAGCCGGGCGCGGTCAGCGTCATGTCGATCGTGACCTCGCGATTGTCGGAGATGTCGACCCGGTAGATCAGGCCGAGCTCGTAGATGTCGGACGGGATCTCGGGATCGTAGACCGTCTTCAGCGCCGCGACGATGTCGTCGGTCAGCCGGTCGATCTCCTCCGGCGGCAGGCCGGTGCTGGCGCCCATCGTGGGCGCGTTCGGCTTGATTTGCTCGGCAGTGTCGCTCATGGCGCTTCCAGTTCAGGCAATCGGCGGTTCAGGAGAAGAGGTCTTCCGCCTTGCGCAGGGCCTCGACCAGCTTATCGACTTCCTCCAGCGTATTGTAGAGGCCGAACGACGCACGGCAGGTCGACGTCACCCCATATCGGGCCAGCAGCGGCATCGCGCAATGGGTACCGGCCCTGACGGCGACACCGGCCCGGTCGATCACGGTCGCGACGTCATGCGCATGCGCGCCCTTCATCTCGAAGGCGATGATCGCGCCCTTTTCCTTCGCCTTGCCGAAGATACGGATCGAGTTCATCTCGCCGAGCCGCTGCATGGCGTAGTCGTGCAGGCGCGCCTCGTGCGCCGCAATGTTCTCGCGGCCGAGCGCCATCATGTACTCGAGCGCGGCACCGAGGCCGACAGCCTCGATGATCGCCGGCGTGCCGGCCTCGAAGCGGTGCGGCGGATCATTATAGGTGATTGCATCCTCGCTGACGGTCAGGATCATCTCGCCGCCGCCCTCGTACGGAGGCAGTTTCGTGAGCCATTCGCGCTTGCCCCAGAGCACGCCGGAGCCGGTCGGCCCATAGTTCTTGTGGCCGGTGAAGGTGTAGAAATCGCAGCCCAGCGCCTGCACGTCGACCGGCAGATGGACCGCGCCCTGGCTGCCATCGATGACCAGCGGGATCCGGTAGCTCTGGCAGATCTTCGCGACCTCGGCGATCGGGACGATGGTGCCGATCGCGTTCGACATATGCGTCAGCGCCACGACCTTGGTGCGCGGCGAGATCAGCTTCTCGAATTCCTCGACGAGGAAATTGCCGTCCTCATCGACCGGCGCCCATTTGATCACCGCGCCGTGGCGCTCGCGCCAGTAATGCCAGGGCACTATGTTGGAGTGGTGCTCAAGGATCGAGAGGATGATCTCGTCGCCTTCCTGGATCTTCAGATGCTGCCCGAGCGACGAGGCGACCGCGTTCAGCGCCCCGGTCGAGGAGCGCGTGAAGATGACCTCCTCGAGATGGGCGGCGTTGAGGAAGCGCCGCGCGCTCTCGCGCGCCGCCTCATAGGCCTCGGTCGAGGCATTGGCGAGATAATGCAGGCCGCGATGGACGTTGGCGTAGTCCTCGCGCATCAGCTTGGTCATCGCCTCGATAACCGCCTCGGGCTTCTGCGCCGAGGCGGCATTGTCGAGATAGACCAGCGGCTTGCCGTAGACCTCGCGCGAGAGGATCGCGAAATCCTTGCGGATGGCCTGGACGTCGTAGGGCTTCGCGATCACGTTCATGGCTCAACCCTTTCCGGGCTCGGGCGTGCGGTTGGCGACGAGGATGCCGGCATGCCCCCAATCCTCGCGCTCGATCTCCTGGATCACGATATGGGTGTTCTGCGGGTTCTTGCCGAGCACGCGCACCAGAGTCTGGGTGAACTCCTTGACGATCTCGGCCTTCTGCTCGCGGCTCGCGCCCTTGGTGATCTGCAGGTTGACGTAGGGCATCAGACAGCCTCCGGCTTCGGCGCCGCCTCGCGCTGCGAGAGCCAGCGGTCGATCTCACGCATGACGATCTCGCGCACCGCCTCGTCGCCGACGAACTCGGTGACCTCGCCGGCGAAGGCGGTCAGCACCAGCGCCTCGGCCTGCGGCCGCGGCAGGCCGCGCGCCATCAGGTAGAAGAGCTGCTCGCCATCCATCTGCGCGACGGTCGCGCCATGGCCGCAGACCACGTCGTCGGCGAAGATCTCGAGCTCGGGCTTGTTGAACATCGTCGCGCCGTCATTGAGCAGCAGCGCATTGCTCTTCATGCCGCCATCGGTCTTCTGCGAATGCTGGCGAACGATGACCTTGCCCTGAAAGACGCCGGTGGCCTCGCCCTCGATGATGTTCTTGAACAGCTCGCGGCTTTCGCCATGGGCGGCCGCATGGTCCATCACCAGCGTGACGTCGGAGTGCTCCTGCTTGCGCAGCAGGTTGATGCCGCGCAGCGCCGCCCGGCTGTGCTCGCCGGCATAGCGCACGAAGCTCTGCTGGCGCAGCACGCCGCAGCAGGTCGCGAGCGCGACCGAGGCGAAGCTGGCATGCGCTCCGACTTCCGCGAGCAGCGACTTCACCAGCACCGTCTCCGGCCGCTGGCGCGTGACGATGCGGACATGCTCGACCTCGGCGTTGTCGCCGACAGCAAAGGACAGCGCGCTGTTGACCTGGCTCGGGGCCGGGCCGACGCTCTCGCACTGCTCGACGACCGTGGCCTTCGCCCCGGCACCGACCGTGACCAGCACGCGGGAGAACTGCGCAGTCTCCTTCGCGCCGGAATCGATCCCAAGCAGCAGGATCGGCCGCGAAAGCTCCACGCCGGGCGCGATCTCGATGACGATTCCGTCCCGTGCGAAGGCGGCGTTCAGCATCAGCGCGCTGTCATCGCGAGCCACTTCCGGCAGCGCGAGCGCGGCGGCCGTCGCCTCCGGCGCCTCGGTCAGCGCCTCGGCGAGGCTGCGGACGGTGACGCCCTCCGGCAGGGTGTCCAGATCGGAATCGGCCGGGCTGAAGATGCCGTCGATGCTGACCAGGCGCGGCCCGGGAATGGTCTGGATGGCGAGACGGTCAGCCACCGCCTGCGGGCGCTCGGAGCGGCGCGCCAGGGGCATCGCCTCGCGCACGAGCGAACGCAGATCGGTATAGCGCCAGGATTCGAGCCGGCGATGCGGCAAGCCCTTGGCCTCGAAGCCGGCGAAGGCGTCCTCGCGCAGCTTGCGCACGGCGCCAGCGCCCGGCAGTTCCGCCTTCACATTGGCGAACTGCTCGGCGAGCTGCTGCTCGGCCGCGGTCTTGAGCGGGGTGATGATCGCCATTACGCGGCCTCGCCATAGGACGCATAGCCGCTCTTCTCGAGCTCGAGCGCCAGTTCCTTGCCGCCGGTCCGGACGATCCTGCCGTTCGACATCACGTGCACGGTGTCGGGCACGATATGGTCGAGCAGGCGCTGATAGTGGGTGATGACCAGGAAGCCGCGATTCTTGGCACGCAGCGCGTTGACGCCGTCGGCGACGATGCGCAGTGCATCGATGTCGAGGCCGGAATCGGTCTCGTCCAGGATGCACATGGACGGCGCGAGCAGCGCCATCTGCAGGATCTCCATCCGCTTCTTCTCGCCGCCGGAGAAGCCGACATTGAGCGGCCGGCGGAGCATATCACGAGCGATGCCAAGGCCATCGGCCGCAGTGTTGACCTGCTTGATGAAGTCGGGGGTCAAGAGCTCGGCCTCGCCGCGCGCCTTGCGCTGCGCGTTCATCGCCGCCTTGAGGAAGGTCATGGTGGCGACACCGGGAATCTCCAGCGGATACTGGAAGGCGAGGAAGATGCCGGCAGCGGCGCGGGCATCGGCCTCCATCTCCAGCAGGTTCTCGCCATCGAGCAGGATCTCGCCGTCGAGGACCTCATAGTCCTCCTTGCCGGCGATGACGTAGCTCAGCGTCGACTTGCCGGAGCCATTCGGCCCCATGATCGCGGCGACCTCGCCGGCGTTCACGGTGAGGTTGAGGCCGTTGAGGATCTGCTTGTCCTCGTCGGCGATCTTGACGACCAGATTGCGAATTTCGAGCATTGGTTTGGTTCTTTCTTGAGCCCTCATCCCGAGGAACGCGCGCAGCGCGCGTCTCGAAGGATGCGTTTCAGAAGCAAGCCCAGCATTCCGCGAGACGACGCCTCAGGCGGCCTCGCGGGACGAAGGCTGGTGAAAAGTCAGCCGACGGAGCCTTCGAGCGAGATCGTGATCAGCTTCTGCGCCTCGACGGCGAACTCCATCGGGAGCTGCTGCAGCACCTCCTTGACGAAGCCGTTGACGATCAGCGCCACCGCCTCCTCCTCGGAGAGGCCGCGCTGCTGGCAGTAGAACATCTGGTCCTCGCCGATCTTCGACGTGGTCGCCTCGTGCTCGAAGATCGCCGTCGCGGTCTTGGCCTCGATATAGGGGATGGTGTGCGCGCCGCACTGGTCGCCGATCAGCAGCGAGTCGCAGTTCGTGAAGTTGCGCGCGTTCGTCGCCTTGCGATGTGCCGAGACCATGCCGCGATAGGTCGAGTCCGACTTGCCGGCCGCGATGCCCTTGGCGATGATCTTCGAGGTCGTGTTCTTGCCGAGATGCAGCATCTTGGTGCCGCTATCGACCTGCTGCGCGCCGTTCGAGACCGCGATCGAGTAGAACTCGCCGCGCGAGCCGTCGCCACGCAGGATGCAGGACGGGTACTTCCAGGTGATCGCCGAGCCGGTCTCGACCTGCGTCCACGAGATCTTCGAGCGCTTGCCGCGGCAATCGCCGCGCTTGGTCACGAAGTTGTAGATGCCGCCCTTGCCCTCGGCGTCGCCGGGGAACCAGTTCTGCACGGTCGAGTACTTGATCTCGGCATCGTCGAGCGCGATCAGCTCGACCACCGCCGCATGCAGCTGGTTCTCGTCGCGCTTGGGTGCCGTGCAGCCTTCGAGATAGCTGACATAGGAGCCCTCGTCGGCGATGATCAGCGTCCGCTCGAACTGGCCGGTGTTCTGCTCGTTGATGCGGAAATAGGTCGACAGCTCCATCGGGCAGCGCACGCCCTTGGGGATGTAGACGAAGGAGCCGTCGGTGAAGACGGCGCAGTTCAGCGTCGCGAAATAGTTGTCGGTCACCGGCACCACGGTGGCGAGGTACTTCTTGACCAGCTCGGGATGCTCCTGGATCGCCTCGGAGATCGAGCAGAAGATCACGCCGGCCTCCGCCAGCTCCTTCTTGAAGGTGGTGACGACCGAGACGGAGTCGAACACGGCATCGACCGCGACGCGGTTCTCCGGCGCGACGCCGGCGAGGATCTCCTGCTCGCTGAGCGGGATGCCGAGCTTCTTGTAGGTCTCCAGGATGGCCGGATCGACCTCGTCGAGCGACTTCGGCGAGGCGCCTGTCTTCGGCGCGGCGTAGTAGTAGATGTCCTGGTAGTCGATCGGCGGGTACTGGACGCGCGACCAGTTCGGCTCGGTCATGGTCTTCCAGCGCCGAAAGGCGTCGAGCCGCCATTCCAGCATCCATTCCGGCTCGTTCTTGCGCGCCGAGATATACCGAACCGTGTCCTCGGTCAGTCCCTTGGCCGGCTTGTCGACCTCGATCTCGGTAACGAAGCCGTACTTGTACTCGGTCACGTCGATCGACTTGACCTGGTCGATGGTCTCCTGGACCGCTGCCATATCTACTCTCCTGTCGCGGGTTCAAGGCCCGCCGGTTTGGTCTTCGTCTTGTTGGTCGTAATCGTCTTGCCGCAGAGCTCAGGCCGCCGCCTGTTCCTGCCGGTTCGGTATCGCGGCCACCGCCTTCGCATAGGCCGCGAGGAAACGCTCGATATCTGCCCCGGAGGTGGTCCATCCGAGCGAGGCGCGCAAGGCCCCCGCGCTCATGGCAGGGTCTACTCCCATGGCTGCTAGCACATGCGAGCGCTTGACCTTGCCCGAGGAACAGGCCGATCCGGATGACAGCGCGACGCCGGCGAGATCGAGCATGATCAGCGCCGTCTCGGCCTTGATGCCGGGCGTCGCGAAGGCGCTCGTGCCCGGAAGCCGGGCGACCCCGCCACCGAACACCAGCGTCTCCGGCGCCAGCTTCGCCAGGCCGGCCTCGAGTGCATCGCGCAGCCCGGCGAGCCTGATCGCCTCGTCCGCCAGTGCGGCCCTTGCCTCAGCAGCGGCGACTCCGAAGCCGACGATGCCCGGCACGTTCTCGGTTCCGGCGCGCCAGCCGCGCTCCTGCCCGCCACCACGCAGGGGCTTGTCGGCAAGCTCGAGCGCCCCGGTCCGGAAGACCATGGCACCGACGCCCTGCGGACCGCCGAGCTTGTGCGCCGACAGCGTCAGGGCATCGACGCCCAGAGCATTGATGTCGATCGCGACCTTGCCGGCGGCCTGGACGGCATCGCTGTGCATCAGCGCGCCATGGCGCCGGGCGACCGCGGCGGCCTCGGCGACCGGCTGGATCACGCCCGTCTCGTTGTTGGCGAGCTGCAGCGAGACCAGTGCCCGCTCAGCAGGCCGCTCCGCGGCATGGCGGGCGAGCCGCGCCTCGAGCCAGGCGAGATCCGCCACCCCGTTCCCGTCGACAGGAATTTCTTCGGCAGCCCCCGCCGCAAAACGGTGACCGTCGCGCACGCAAGGGTGCTCGGTTGCGCCATGGAGCAGCAGCGTGACCGGCGCGCGCACGCAATCGCGTCCGCCGCTGCAATCGCTCAAGCCCGGAGCCAGGACCGTCGCATTCGCCTCGGTGCCCCCGCTGGTGAAGACGACGTTCGCGGCCTTCGCGCCGCAGAGCGCCGCGACCTGCTCGCGCGCCGCTTCGATCGCCGCCCGGGCCGCCCGGCCTTCGCCATGCACGGAGGACGGATTGCCGGTCATCTGCAACGCCCGCAACATCGCCTCCGCCACCGCCGGGCGGACCGGCGTGGTGGCGTTATGGTCGAGATAGCTGCGGTTCGTCGCGTTAAACAGCGTCATTGCTCCATGTCTAGACGGGCCTGCCGCGGCTGCGGCACGAAATGCTTGAAATTGCACCCCTGCGCCGTGCTATAGCCGCCCGTCCGAGCCGCACTGACTGGAGCGGCAAGCGTTCATTCGCCTGCATGTTCCCGTCTTGTTCACGGCTGTTAGAACCATTCTAAGCGCTTGATTTAGGGCGCGAGCGGCGGGGCCGTCAAGGGCAAGCGCATGCATCGGTGGCATTCCTGCCGCTTTTGCGCGCTTGTTCCGCAGCTCCGCCCAGCAAAAGGCGAGATACGATGCCCGAGGTGATTTTCAACGGACCGGCCGGCAGGATCGAAGGCCGTTACCAGCCCGCCAAGAAGCGCGGCGCTCCGCTCGCGATCATCCTGCATCCGCACCCGCAGTTCGGCGGGACGATGAACAACCAGATCGTCTACAACCTGTTCTACACCTTCGTGAACCGGGGCTTCTCGGCGCTGCGCTTCAACTTCCGCGGCGTCGGCCGCAGCCAGGGCCATTTCGACCATGGCGCGGGGGAGCTTTCCGATGCCGCGGCGGCGCTCGACTGGATGCAGGCGCTAAACCCGGAGGCCAAGAGCTGCTGGATCACCGGCGTCTCCTTCGGCGCCTGGATCGGCATGCAGCTCCTGATGCGCCGCCCGGAGATCGAGGGCTTCCTCTCGATCGCCGCGATGGCGAACCGCTACGACTTCTCTTTCCTCGCCCCCTGCCCGTCCTCCGGCCTGTTCGTGCACGGCTCGGAAGACCGCGTCGCCCCGGTCAAGGAGGTGATGGCGGTGATCGAGAAGGTGAAGACCCAGAAGGGCATCCAGATCGAGCATGCCGTGGTCGAGGGCGCCAACCACTTCTTCGACGGGCGCGTCGACCAGCTGATGGAGCAGGTCGGCGTCTATCTCGACCGCAAGGTCGGCCCGGAAATCCTGAAGACCGAGCAGGAACAGGCCTGATCCTGTCGCCGAACGGCTCCGAACCGTCATGCTCGCCCTTGCGGCGAGCATCCACGTCTTGAACACGGCGCTCGATCAGTGAAGTGAAGACGTGGATGGCCGGGACTAGCCCGACCATGACGGAAAAACCGTCAAACCATCGAGTCCGCCATGACCAGCTTCAAATCCGATTTCCTGCGCACCCTCGACGAGCGGGGCTTCATCCACCAGATCTCCGACCCGGAAGGGCTGGATCAGGCTGCGCTGAAGGGGCCGATCTCGGCCTATATCGGCTATGACGCGACGGCGACCTCGCTGCATGTCGGCCATCTCATGCAGATCATGATGCTGCACTGGATGCAGGAGACCGGCCACAAGCCGATCGCGCTGATGGGCGGCGGCACCACCATGGTCGGCGATCCCTCCTTCAAGGACGAGGCGCGCAAGCTGCTGACCCAGGAGACGATCGAGCAGAACCTTGCGGGCATCCGCTCGGTGTTCTCGAACTATCTCGACTTCTCCGGCCCGGCGACGATGATGAACAACGCCGACTGGCTGCTGGGGCTGAACTACCTCGAATTCCTGCGCGATGTCGGCCGGCACTTTTCGGTCAACCGCATGCTGTCCTTCGACAGCGTCAAGACGAGGCTCGACCGCGAGCAGTCGCTGTCCTTCCTCGAATTCAACTACATGATCCTGCAGGCCTACGACTTCGTCGAGCTCAACAAGCGCACCGGCTGCATCCTGCAGATGGGCGGCTCCGACCAGTGGGGCAACATCGTCAACGGCATCGATCTCGGCCATCGCATGTCGGATGTGCAGCTCTACGCCCTGACCTCGCCGCTTTTGACCACGGCCTCGGGCAACAAGATGGGCAAGACCGCCTCCGGCGCCGTCTGGCTCGACGCGAAGCTGCTGCCGGTCTTCGAGTTCTGGCAGTACTGGCGCAACACCGAAGACGCCGATGTCGGCCGCTTCCTGAAGCTCTTCACCAAGCTGCCCATGGCCGAGATCGCGCGCCTTGCGGCACTCGGCGGCGCCGAGATCAACGAGGCCAAGAAGGTGCTGGCGACCGAGGTCACGGCGCTGCTGCACGGCAGGCAGGCGGCTGAGGCCGCGGCCGAGACCGCGCGCAAGACCTTCGAAGAGGGCGAGACCGCGCAGGACCTGCCGAGCGTCGAGCTTCCGAAGGCGCAGTTCGAGGCCGGGCTCGGCGTGCTCAGCGCCTTCGTCAGCGCGGGCCTCGTGCCCTCGACCGGCGAGGCCCGCCGCCAGATCAAGGCCGGCGGCCTGCGCGTCAACGACCAACTCGTCACCGACGAACGCGCCAGCCTCGGGCTTTCCGACCTGACGGACGGCGCCGCCAAGCTCTCCTTCGGCAAGAAGAAGCACATCCTGCTGCGGGCCGTCTGACGGCGCTCGAGGCCCCCCCGGGCAGCACAACTGCCCGGGCGCAATCAAGATCTTAGGCACTCACGCCAAGCGTCTGCCGACGGTAACGATTTCGGCCTGACACGGCGAACCGAACCGCATTGCGACGGCGCCGGCGTCATCGAAACAGGCCCCGCCCGGCCTCAAGATAGAACGGCGCCTGCGGCTCAGCGTTCGGCAGTATTGGGAACGTTACCCTGCGGCCGTTGCTCGAGTGGGCCGCCGCCGAGCGGATCGATGAAACGGCGCAGGATGCCGGGCGCGATCGCCGAGAGCGGGTTGACCGTCATGGTAGGTGCCGTCGCCGAGCCCGAGACGCGGAAATTCACCGCGAACAGCCCGCCATACTGGCCGCCGCCGAGGATCATGCCGACGACTGGCACCTGCGCGAAGGCGTTGTTGAGTGCATAGCCCGGCACGAAGGTGCCGCCGATGTCGACGCGGTCGCGGCCATAGTCGACATTGCCCTGCAGCGTGAAGCCGACCTGCTGGCCCCAGATCACCGCTTCGCTGATGTCGATGCGGCTGGCGCTGCGGGTGAACTCGGCTCGCATCTTGGTGAAGGCGACCTCGCTGACGTCGATGCGCTGCGGGATCGGCGCGCCATTGCGATCGAGCGCGCTCGGAGCCGTCGCGCTCTGCGCGCCGACGACGCGGCGCAGCGCCGGCTCGTCGCGAACGGTGAAGTTCCGCAGCAGCACCTCGCCATCCTGACGGACATCGCCAGCCCCGAGCCGCAGCACGAGGTCCCCGCCATGGGCGCGGCGGTAAAGGTCGAAGAAGCGCAAGGTCGCGCCGCCATTTTCCGACTGAAGCACCAGCGGCCCGGCGCCCTCGCCCTGGCGCGCCTGCTTGATCGAGAGATCCGCCCGCCCGATCCTGCCGGCATAGTTGATCGAACGGATCGCGCCGCCGCGCCGCGAGAGCTTGAGTTGCGAGTTGCCGAGCGCCTCGTTGTTGAAGCCCGTCAGGATCGGCACGTCGAGATCGAGCTCATAGTCGGGGCCGGCTGCCGCCGCTGCGCCGCGGGCGCTCCGTGCGGGTGCCGCCGGCGCGCTCATGAGGTCGCGAATGAAGGGGCGGACGTCGAGCACGGCACCGCGCACTGAGAGCTTGGTCACGGCCCCGTCGCGGCTGATCTCAACCTTGTTCAGATTGTCGCCGGGCGAGAGCCTGAGCTGCGACAGGCTGGCGCTCTCGAAGGCGTTCTGCTTGTTCAGCGAAACCCGGCCCTTGACCAGGATCGGGGCGCTGTCGATGGTCAGATCCTCGAAATCAGGCCCGTCCGCATCCGACACATAGGTGAACACCGCCCGGCCCGCCCGGCCGGCCAGCTTGCTCAGTCCGGGAATGGATGTGTCGATTGAAGCGCGCGCCAGATCGATCTCGACACGCGGCGGTGCCTCCGGCGTCTTTCCTAGAGCCTTGATCACCTTGACCTGCAGCGGGCCGTTGATGCCGGCCTCGGGACCGATGCCGCGGCGCTGCCGGGCGGCGTTGTCGAGCGTCAGCGAAACCGTCGCCTCGCCCTGGCCCTTGGCGTTCTGGCGCAGCTCGATCGGCCCGCGATCGCCGCCGATGCGGCCTTCGCCCTTGATCAGCAGCTGGCCGCGGTCGTAGCTGAGCGTCAGATTGGCGCCGTCCAGCTTCTCGTTGCCGAGCAGCGTGTCGGAGGCGACGCCGGTCAGCGTGCCGTTGCTCTGGATCACCACATCGGCGAAGCTCAGATCATTCACCAGCGGCAGCGAGATCTGGTTCTTCAGCTCGCTCGTCCCGCGCAGCGATGCCGGATCGATCTGCAGCGGCGAGAAGTCCTTGAGTGCCGGGAATGCGAACAGCGATAGCAATGCGTCCATCGACCCGGTGGAGCGGAAGCCGATCCGCGCCAATGACCGGTCGGCCCAGCTATCCGCCATCGTGAAGCTGCCCTCGTCGAGCATCAGCTTGCGGCCATTGCCGAGGTCGGCCGCTGCCTGGGCGATGCTGAGCTGAACCGTGCGACCTGTGATCGTGCCGGCAACGCGCGCATCGACCAGTGGCGGCAGCCCGGGGCTGGGCAGGAAACGCACGTCCGAGCCCTTCAGCACCACGGTGATGGCGTCATCGTCCATGCCCTGGCCGCCATGCAGGCGGGCATTGGCCTCAGGCGAGACCGACAGATCGACGGTGATCTCCTCGACGCGCCCGCCGAGAATCTGACGGCTCAGCGTCGCATGCAGATCGGGCGAGGTCACAGCCGGCCAGACGGCGAGGGCCGCGCGCATGTCGGAATTGACCGCCCTGATCTTGAACTCGTGCGAGTTGCGCTCGCCGACGCGCCGAGCCGCACCGGAGCCCTCGGCATCGATCAGCGGCCCCTTGACGACGAGCTGCTCGATTCGGACTTCGCCGGCGGTCGGTTCGACCTCGAAGGCGGCGCGAAGCTTGTCGACCACGACCGGCGCGTCTTGGTCGACGCCGGCGACCTGTCCCGCCCCTTCAAAAGCGACCTTCCAGACCCCGCCCTCCTCGCGCGACTGCCCACGCCCGCTCAGCTTCGTTGCTCCCGCCTGCAATTCCGCGGCAGCGATCCGGACCGTCTTGAGTCCGTCATCGCTGTCGAAGTCGAGCCGTGCGCCCTGAATCTCCAGCGGCTCGAGAGCGGCGCTGCGAAGGTTGACGACACCGGGCGCGACATTGAGCCCGGCGGCGATCTTGCGGGCCCCGTCAGGCGTCTGGGTCAGCGAGATCTTGCCGCTGAGCGCAAGCCCGTCGAGCGCAACCGTCGCATTGCCGAAGGCGAGCGCCACCGCCTCAGACGGCTCGAAGCGCCGGATATCGATGCTGGCGCGGCGGGTGCCGTCGGGACTGCTCGACAGATCGAGGGAGACATCCTTCCACCGCGAACCCGTGCGCCCGCGGGCCACCAGCCTGGTCAATCCGCCGCCGAGCCGCTCCAGCCTGACCTCGACATCCTCCAGCCCAGCCTTCTGGCGTCCCGAGGGATCGATCAGCGTCACCCGCGCCCCGCCCATGCCTGCCTGTTCGAGCGAGCCGAGCAGGCCGTCCCCCTCTGCGAGGGCGCCGATCGCGTTCATCACGCCGGTGAAGGCGTTCCAATCGGCTGGATCGCCGACGACCGGGGCATTCGGCAATGGCACGGCCTGCGCCTGCGCGCCCTGCTCCAGCAGCAGCGCACCATCCTGGGTGACGCCGAGGCGGATATTGACGCCGCGCAGATCGAGCGAGACGAGCTTGATTTCGCCGCGCAGCAGCGCGAGCGGCTCATAGCCCAGCACGGCCTCCGGCGCCCGGAAGGAGGCGCCTCCCGAATGGCGGAACGAAACCTGCTGGACCCGCAGCCGCGAGCGGCCGTCGACCCGGTCGAGTCCGGCCTGCTCGACCTCGACTTTCCAGTTCGGGCCGAGCCTTTCCTCGATGGCGTTGGAAATCCTGCCTTCCAGGCCTGAGAGCGGAATGAAGCCGCTGACGAGCAGGGCGCCAGCCGCCAGGCACAGCGTCACCACCGCGACGACAACAGCCACGCCGATCGTGACCACGCCCTTCCAGGCGCGCTTTGCCACCGCTGCGGGGTCACAGGCCTCCGCTTGCGTCGCAGCAGGCGCCGCGGCGTTAGGCGCCGAAGTATCCCTGTTGTCCTCGGTCAAGAAGGATTCGCTTCATGTCTTGCGGTTGAAAGGCCCGGCATCCGGTCAAACGCCCTTCCGGCACAATGCGCGCGACCGCCCGACGGGTACAGCCCGCGACAAAGTAACCGATTCTCCGGCCGCATGTTCCTGCTCTCTGGCCTCAGCCGGCTCAGCGTCCTATGGCTCGCCAGCCCATGCGGCGCGATATCGACCAAAGGAAGGCAGACATGGCCCTGAACGAAGGCAGCTTCGCCCCGGACTTCACCTTGCCGAAGGACGGCGGCGGCACTGTGACGCTCTCCGAGCTGAGAGGCGGAAAGGTCGTGCTCTATGCCTACCCGAAGGACGACACCCAGAGCTGCACGCTGGAGGCGACCGCCTTCAACGGCCTGCGCAAGGCCTTCGCCGCGGCCGGAACGCGAATCATCGGCGTCTCGCCCGATTCGGTCGCCAGGCATGACCGTTTCAAGCAGAAATACGACCTGGAAATCGACCTTCTCGCGGACGAAGACCGCCAGATGATCGACGGCTATGGCCTCTGGGTCGAAAAGAGCATGTATGGCCGCACCTATATGGGCGTGGAGCGCACCACCTTCCTGATCGATTCTGACGGCAAGATTGCCCGAATCTGGCGCAAGGTGAAGGTGAAAGGCCACGCAGAGGAAGTGCTTCTGGCCGCCGAAACCCTGTAGAGCGCGAAAACCGCGGCCTTCGGGGGGCGTTTTGCGATTGATTAACCCTAACAGGGTCTAATCAGATCATCGCAGCGTCACAGTCGGTATTGCGTATGACACTCCCCGATTCCGCGGCTCACCCCCGCGCGCCGGCACTCGCCGTGACCGGCATCCTCTCCCGCCGCAGCTTCGCCATCCGCCGCTCGACGGCGTTGCTCGGCCTTACCCTGCTCGGCCTGACCACCGCCTGGAGCGGCGCGACGACATGGTACATCCTGCGCAAGGATGATCTCGCCGCCCGGCTGATCAACCGCGAAACCTCAAGGCAATACGCCTATGAGGACCGCATCGCCGCCCTGCGCGCCGACATCGACCGGCTGGCCAGCCGGGCCCTGCTCGACCAGGACGGCGTCGAGGCCCGAGTCGGCGAGATCGCCATGCGCCAGGCCGAGCTCGAATCCAAGCAGGCGTTGGTCAACGCGGTCACGGAGACCTTGAAGGCAAGCGGCATCGGCGTCACCCAGGCGGGCAAGACGGCTTCAGGCCCGCGCCTGATCAAGCCGGAAGCGGCGACCCGCGCCTCCAGCGTTAGCAGCTTTGCCCCGATCGGGCCGACCAGGCCGACCCCTGCACCCGATATGCCGGTGCTCCGCGGCGCCGAGGACCGCAATGCCGGTCCCTGGCAGTCCGGGGAGGTCCCGGAGCCGGTGTCGCCGGCGCAGCGCGTCGCCGAGGCACTGGAGCAGCTTGACGAGGCTATCGGCCAGACCGGCTCGTCGCAGCTCGGCACGCTCCGCAACATCGACCGCAGCCTCGGCGAAACCCAGAAGACGCTGCGTGCGGCCCTGGCGGAAACCGGCCTCGACACCGATCGCCTGGCGGCCAGCACGACGATCGCCAAGGCCGTCGGCGGCCCCTTCGTTCCGATCAAGATCGACCCCGCCGCCGGCCCGTTCGAGGCGACGCTGCACAGCCTGCAGCCGCGCATCGCCGCCGTATCACGGCTGCGCGAGCTTGCGCTGCAATTGCCGCTGCGCCGCCCGCTCCAGGGCGAGATCGACATGAGCTCGAACTACGGCTACCGCGTCGACCCGTTCACCCGCGGCCCGGCCATGCATACCGGCATGGACCTGCGCGCCGAGACCGGAACTCCGGTCCGCGCCACGGCGGCGGGCAAGGTCGTCACCGCCGAGTATTCCGGTGGCTATGGCAACATGGTCGAGATCGAGCATCCCGGCGGTATCAGCACCCGCTACGCCCATATGTCGGCGATTCTGGTCTCGGCCGGCCAGAACGTCAGCGCCGGTGCGCTGGTCGGTCGTGTCGGCTCGACCGGCCGCTCGACCGGCCCGCACCTCCATTACGAAACCCGCATCGACGGCGATACGCTCGACCCGATCCGGTTCCTGCGCGCCGGGGACAAGCTCGCCGGACAGCTCTGACGGACGGCAAGCCGCGCAGTCTTTGAAGAAAAGTGCAGCCTCCTGAGGGAAAGCCCTTCAGGAGGCTGATCTCGTTCAGGGAACGGCGCCGCGTTTCATGCTGATCATCCTCGCCGGTGCCCTGACAGGGCGCAGCGCGGCGCCGGCGCACAAGACGGAAGCTCCGGTGCTTTGCGAGCAGCGCAGGGAAGAACTCTTCAGCTTCGCGTGAATGCGGCGCGCGCTAGCGCAGCGCCTCGGCGATCGCCGCTCCGGCTACCGCATGGCCGTACTCGTTCCAATGCGCATCGGAGCGGAAGTCGAAGCGCTTCTGGTTCCTGGCCCAATCCGCCGCGAAGACGGGATGAAGATCGAGGAATGGGATGCCGTGCCGACCGGCCATCTCGGCGGCGATGCGATTCAGGCGCAGCGCCCCGCTGTCGCGCCCGGCATAGACCGCCTGCCGCTCACCATCCATGACGAGCTGGAGCTTGGCGCCGACGGCCTCGGCCCGCGCCTTCAGCCGGCCGAACAGATAGTCGGTGGCGACGCGGATATCGGCCTCGCGCGCGAGCACGCCGGAGACGTCGATATTGGCGGCGAACCCGCCCTCACCCGCGGCCTGCGCCGGGCCAAGGATGGCATCGAGCAGCATCTGGGGCCGAACCTGCCAGCGATAGAGCAGGAAGCGCGCCGTCGCCGTCTGGCGCAGGCTCTCGAAGGCACCGGGACGCCAGGGCTCCGGCGGCACCTCGCCGACGACACGCCCGTTCTCGACCCGCAACTTCAGGAAGCTCGAGGTGTAGCGCCCCGGCATGAACACGAAGCTCTCGTCGAAATCGTTATGAACCAGCATCACCACAATGCGGTCGGGCCGGCGCTGCTCGACCTCGCGCTCGACCATCTGCAGATACTGGCTGAGCGGCGCACCGGCGACGCCGAAGCGAAAACCTTCCACCGACCCCTGAGGCCCCAGCGCCGCGACCGCCTTCTCGGCGAAGGTCGCGTCGAACGGCACCTGCAGGGCTTCGACATAGCTGTCGCCGACGAAGGCGATGCGGGAGACGCCGGGACGGCGCTCGATCGGATAATCCGGCAGGGCCGAGTTCCAGCCCTGCGCATTGATCTTGAACGGCGCGGCGATCTCGTCGCGCACCCGCCAGGTTCCGGTCTGGCCGGGCTGGTAGCGCACGACGCCGTTCGAGAACGCGTTGCGCGGCACGTCGCTGCCGGGCAACAGGAAGCGGAACAGCACCAGCTCGCAGAACAATGCGAAGACCAGGATGCTGCCGACCGAGACCGCGAGATTGATCAGGATCTCGCGGCCACGGGAACGCTTCTTCTCGCTCAATCGATGTCCTCGACTTCGACCTCGGTACCGTAGACCCGCTGGGCCAGCGAAGCCTCCATGAACGGGTCGAGATCGCCGTCGAGCACGTCGGACGGGGCCGTCGACGAGACGCCGGTGCGCAGGTCCTTCACCAGCTGGTAGGGCTGCAGCACATAGGAGCGGATCTGGTGGCCCCAGCCGATATCGGTCTTGGAAGCCTGCTCGGCGTTCGCCTTGTCCTCGCGCTTCTTGAGCTCGACCTCGTAGAGCCGGGCGCGCAGCATGTCCCAGGCCTTGGCCCGGTTCTTGTGCTGCGAGCGCTCCTGCTGGCAGGCCACCGCGATCCCGGTCGGGATATGGGTGATGCGCACCGCCGAATCGGTGGTGTTGACGTGCTGGCCGCCCGCTCCCTGCGCCCGATAGGTGTCGATGCGGCAGTCCGATTCCTTGACGTCGATGACGATCCGGTCGTCGACCACCGGATAGACCCAGACCGACGCAAAGGAAGTCTGCCGACGGGCATTGGAATCAAATGGCGAGATCCGCACCAGCCGGTGAACGCCGGATTCGGTCTTCAGCCAGCCATAGGCGTTGTGGCCCTTGAACTGCAGCGTCGCCGATTTGATGCCGGCCTGGTCGCCGTCCTGATAGTCCAGCGTCTCGACCTTGAACTTCCGCCGCTCGCCCCAGCGCCGATACATGCGCAGCAGCATCTCGGCCCAGTCCTGGCTTTCGGTACCGCCCGCGCCGGGATGGATTTCGACATAGGTGTCGAGCATGTCGGCCTCGCCCGAAAGCAGGGTCTCGACCTGGCGGCGCGCCGCCTCGACCTCGACGGCCTTGATCGCCGCCTCGCCCTCGGAGACGGTGGCCTCGTCCTCTTCCATCTCGCCGAGCTCGATCAGCGTCAATGCGTCGTCGAGCTCGCGCTCGAGCTTGATGATGCCGTTGATCTGATCCTCAAGCGATGTCCGCTCGCGCATCAGCTTCTGCGCGGTCTCGGCATCGTTCCAGAAATCGGGGCCTTCGGAGAGGGCGTTCAGCTCTGCGAGACGTCTTTGCGCGACATCCCAGTCAAAGATGCCTCCTCAGCAGTCCAATCGACTGCTTGGCGTTATCAAGTTGCGTCTGGATCTCTGGGCGCATGGTCTGTGGTCGGCTTCCGTTAGTCTGCGAGCTTTGGCGTTGGCATAGGGGTGAAGGGCGGCGCTGTAAATGGCGGGCCGCGCTTGGCAGGCTCTCTCGCCTGCCTCACTTGCCGAACTGGCAGGCGAGGCACTCGCGCCCGAAACTGTATTCCGCTTTCCAGTAATGCGGATCGTCGAGATCGCGATAGGTCACGCTCGACGCAAGCACATAGCGTCGGACGAAGGGGCGCGACAGGATCACCAGGAGGTCGCAGTCGGGCGGCCAGTCGCCGATCTCGGCGACATGGTTGCCACGGGCGAGCTCCGATTTCAGGATCGCCTGCAATGGCGGCGCCATTGTCGGCGCCGTCAACCTGCCCAGCTTCTCCCGCAAGCCGTCAGTACAGCCCGCCGGTGCCCGAGCCGACCGAGCGTCCGCCGCCCGGCGCGACGCTCATCGCGCCGGTGCCGTCGCCGGCCGCGCCGATCACCGAGTAGCTGTCCGGCGGCGCCGTGCCCGGCTTGAAGGCCTCGAGGATACCGCCCTCGCCACCGGCGCGCATGCCGGTGCGCGGATCGACGCGGATCAGCTTGATGCCGGCCGGGACGCGGAACGGTGTCGCCGGCTTGTCCTTCAGCGCCTGCATCATGAAATCGCGGAAGATCGGCGCGGCGTACTGGCCGGCGGTCGCCGAGTTGCCGAGCGATTTCGGCTTGTCGAAGCCCATATAGACGCCGACGGCCAGGTCCGGCGAGAAGCCGACGAACCAGACGTCCTTGGCGTCGTTGGTCGTGCCGGTCTTGCCGGCGAGCGGCTTGCCGACGGCCTTGACCACCGTCGCGGTACCGGCGTTCACGACGCCTTCCAGCATCGAGACCATCTGGTAGGCGGTCAGCGGGTCGAGCACCTGGTCGCGATTGTCGACGAGGCGCGGCTCGCGCTGATTGGCCCATTTATCGGCATTGCAGCCCTCGCAGATGCGCTGGTCGTGCCGGTAGATCGTCGAACCGAACCGATCCTGGATGCGGTCGATCAGGGTCGGCCGGATGCGCTTGCCGCCATTGGCGAGCATCGAATAGGCCGCGGTCATCCGCATCACCGTGGTCTCGCCGGCGCCGAGCGACATCGAGAGCACCGGCAGCATGTCGTCATAGATGCCGAAGCGCCGCGCATATTCGGCGATCAGCGGCATGCCGACATCCTTGGCGAGTCGGACGGTCATCAGGTTCTTCGAGAACTGGATACCGTAGCGCAGCGTGCGCGGCCCGGTGAACTTGCCGTCATAGTTGCTCGGCGCCCAGACGCCGAGCCCGCCGCCCTGGTCGACCTCGATCGGCGCGTCGAGCACGATGCTGGACGGGGTGTAACCATTGTCGAGCGCGGTCGCATAGACGAAGGGCTTGAAGGACGAGCCGGGCTGCCGCAGCGCCTGCGTCGCGCGGTTGAACTCGGACTGGTCGTGCGAGAAGCCGCCGACCATGGCGAGCACGCGGCCGGAGAACGGATCCATCACGGTGATCGCGCCGTTCACCTCCGGCATCTGGCGCAGACGCACCTGCCCCGGCTTGCCGTCGATCGGCTCGACATAGACGACGTCGCCGACCGAGACCGCCTGCGACACGCGCGTGCGCCGCGTCCAGCGAATGCCCTCGCCGCCGAGCGTCGCGGTCTCGCGCTCCGGCCGGAGATGGCCCGAAGCCTCGCGGACCGGCTGCAGGCCGACGCGGGCACTGTCGCCTGCGACATCGAGCACGACGGAAAGCCGCCAGGGCTTGACGTCGCCGAGCACCGGAAGTTCGCCGATCGCGACACCCCATTCGCGGCCCGCGAGATCGAGCTTCTGCATGGCGCCGCGCCAGCCGCGCGCCTCGTCGAAGCGCACGAGACCGTCAACCAGCGCCTTGCGCGCCATCAGCTGCATCTTCGGATCGACCGTGGCGCGAACCGAGAGACCGCCCTCGAGCAGCTTCTTCTCGCCATAGCGGTCCTGCAGCTCGCGGCGAATCTCCTCGGCGAAGAAGCCGGCGGCGATGTTGTTCGGCGAAACCGTGCGTGGGTTGACGCCGAGCGGCTGGTTCTTGGCGGCGTCCGCCTCGGCCCGCTTGATCACGCCGTTCTCGGCCATGCGGTCGAGCACATAGTTGCGGCGCTCGATCGCGCGCTCACGATTACGGAACGGGTGCAGGTCGGTCGGCGCCTTCGGCAGCGCCGCGAGATAGGCGGCCTCCTGAGCGTTCAGCTCATGCACCGACTTGCCGAAATAGTTCAGCGCCGCGGCGGCGACGCCATAGCTGCCCTGCCCCGGCGCCGGCGCGCCGAGGTAGATCTCGTTGAGATAGAGTTCGAGGATCTTGTCCTTCGAATAGGTCGACTCGATCCGCAGCGCGATCAGCGCCTCGCGGATCTTGCGCTCGATGCTCTGCTCGGAGCCGACGAGGAAGTTCTTCGCCACCTGCTGGGTGATGGTCGAAGCGCCCTGCGGCCGGCGGCCGGAGCCACGGTTGCGGAAATTCGAGATCGCGGCGCGCGCCAGACCTTCCGGGTCGACGCCAAAATGCTTGTAGAAGTTCTTGTCCTCGGCCGAGAGGAAAGCGTCGATGATCAGCTTCGGCACCGCCTGGATCGGCAGATAGAGCCGGCGCTCCCGGGCGAACTCGGCGATCAGGCTGCCGTCACCCGCATGGACGCGGCTCATCACCGGCGGCTCGTAATTCCGCAGCTGGGCCGAATCGGGAAGGTCCTTGGAATAGTGCCAGACGAGGCCGGCCGCTCCCGCGACACCGATCACGAAGAGGATCGTGCCGGCGGCGAACGCCCACCCGAAAAGGCGCAGAATGAACCGCATCGAGAAACTTGACCTCGTCTAGCGGCAGCGGCGTCGCTCGAATCGACGGCATGCCCTGCCCGGGTGATCGATCTTTAACTTCACTCTATAACATGGCGGAAATGGCGGAACCGTGGCTGTAAGACCACAAAGCCTCATCTTCGGCCCCGCTACGTCACCGCCGGCTCTCTGCTGCCTTGCCCGGGGGCTGGGTACGCTCGAAATACTGGTCGACCGCGCCCTGCACCGCAGTCACGGCCTGCGCCCGCCAACTTTCGGAGTTCAGGAGCTCTGCGTCCTTCGGGCTCGACATGTAGCCGAGCTCGATCAGCACCGACGGCACGTCCGGCGCGGTCAGCACCCTGAAACCTGCCGAGCGCAGCGGCACCTTGTGCATCTTGACGGAGCCGCCGAGCTTTTCGACGAGATTGCGCGCGAACATCGCCGAGAAGCCGCGCGTCTCGCGCTTGGCGAGGTCCATCAGGATGCCGGCGACGTCCTGCACGTCCTCGCTGGCGTCGAGGCCGGCGACCGCATCGGCCTGGTTCTCCTTGGCGGCAAGCCGCGCGGCCTCCGCGTCGCTCGCCCGCTCCGAACCGGTATAGATCGTGGCGCCGCGGACATCCTGCGCCTGCGTCAGCGAATCGGCGTGGATCGAGATGAACAGATGCGCCTCGACGCTGCGGGCGATGCGCACGCGGTCGCCCAGCGGCACGAAGCTATCATCGTGCCGGGTCATGATCACGCGGTAGCGTCCCTGCGCCTCGAGCTGTTCCTTGAGCTTCAGGCCGAAGGCCAGCACGACCGACTTTTCCGCGATGGAGGCAACGACAGCACCGGGATCGATGCCGCCATGGCCGGGATCGATCACCACGATCCGGCGCTGATCGCCCTCGGACTTGGACTCGACCGGGACGTGAGGCAGCTGAGCCTTGGCCGCGGCGGCGCGCGCCAGCGCAATGAACTCCTCGCGGGTGGTGCGCTTCAGCTCGATGACGAGCTCTCCGAAACCGCCGCGCAGAGGCTTCACCGAGACATCGGCGACTGCGGCCGGCTGCGCGAGGTCGAGGATCAGCCGAGCCCGGTCCGGCGTGAACAGGCCGTAGCGGAAGCCCGAGACGAAGCCTGCGGACCTACGCGCATTCGAGGCCGGAATCTGGAAATTGACCGATGGCAGGTCGACGATGACGCGGTCCGGCCCGGCCATCACGAAGGCGCTTGCCGTGACGGGCTGCGACAGGGTGAGCACCAGCCGCACCGTCTCGCCCTGAGCTTCGATTCGCGCCTCGCTCGCGACCGGGAAATCGCTGGTCGCCCGCCCCTGAGGATTGGCCGCCGCGCCCCCTGCCATGACCAGCGCGGCAAGCAGCAGCGCCGGACGCAAAAAACGCCCCGCCACGTCGCAGAGACGGCCGGCGACCGCGTTAGCGGAAAGATGAAGGCCCGCGGACAGGGGCAGCTCCTACATTTGCGGAGGCAATGCTTAAGGACTCTTAACCATAGCGCTGCGACCCGTTGACAATCGGTTACCACGTCGAGCCTAGCCCGGAAACCGGCCGATTTCTTGTCCCGGCGCGTTCTCCCTTGCCAAATGCGGCAAGCTGTCTGTAATGGAGTCGGTCGCATCGTGATGGCTTCCGCCGCGCGCAACAGGGTCGCAATAACCCGTTGACGCCCGACGAAAAAGCCAACCGGTCCGGTCGCTCGAAGCGATCAGGATCGGCGCGAAGGCGGCTAGCAACAGATCGTCCGCGGACGGGCCGGCGTCAGGCAGAAATCGACGCCGGGTTCGGCATTCCGCGAGCGTGTCAACGCGGTGCGCTTCGCCTTGCGGCAGGTGCGTCGCAGGTCAAAGGTAAGATGTCGGGGCATACGACGCCGCTTCCCATTTCGGTGTTTCGTCGAGACCTTTCCGGTTGCGACGGGCTTTCTGCCCGTTCCGCCGCTCGCCTCCGCTATCCGGCCTTGGCTGATTTTTCCTCCCTGCAACATGCCGGCGCGAGCCGGCCGACGCGCGGCGCCCCTGCCCGCGGCAGCGGACTCATGTCCGCAGCCCGGCGGGCACCAAAGGCAGCTGCGCAGATGGACCTGTCCTATGGCCAACAAGATGCTGATCGACGCCACCCACCCGGAAGAGACCCGGGTCGTGGTGTCCCGCGGTTCCCGCATTGAAGAATTCGATTTCGAATCCGCCAGCCGAAAGCCGCTTCGCGGCAACATCTATCTGGCGAAGGTGACGCGGGTCGAACCGTCCCTTCAGGCTGCCTTCGTCGAGTATGGCGGCAACCGCCACGGCTTCCTCGCCTTCTCCGAAATCCACCCGGACTACTACCAGATCCCGGTCGCCGATCGGCAGGCGCTGCTGGCCGAAGAGGCCCGCGCCGAGCGCGAGGAAGAGCGCGACGAGGAGAAGCGCGAGAAGCGCGGCCGCCGCGACCGTGGCCGCCGGGGCGACCGTGACGGGCGCGCCAAGCGCGCCAGCAACGGCGACGAGACCGTCAGCGCCGAAGTCCAGGCCGAGAACGGCCAGGGCGAAGTCGAGCATGTCGAGACCGACGGCAAGGAAGCTGCGATGGTCAACGAGGGCGCGCCCGCCTTCGGTGAGTACTTCGCCCCCGCCGTCGCCGAATCGAGCAGCGAGAATGTTGCCGAGAACGCCGCGCCGCTGACCTTCGAGACCGTCAGCGAGCCCGCAGCCGAGGCCGAGGAAGCGCGTGCTCCGTCCGAGAACGGCGACGAGTCCGGCGGCGAAGACGGCAACGACGACAATGGCGGTGACGACCACCCGGACGAGGAGCCCGAGCAGCTCGGCGGCGGCGACGCCCTCGACGACATGCCCGAGCGTCCCCGCCATTCGCGCCGCCAGTACAAGATCCAGGAGGTGATCAAGCGCCGCCAGATCATCCTGGTCCAGGTCGTCAAGGAAGAGCGCGGCAACAAGGGCGCCGCCCTCACCACTTACCTCTCGCTCGCCGGCCGTTATTCCGTGCTGATGCCGAACACCGGCAAGGGCGGCGGCATCTCGCGCAAGATCACCAATGCCGAGGACCGCAAGCGCCTGAAGGAGATCGCGCAGGAGCTGGAGGTGCCGGAGGGGATGGGCATCATCCTGCGCACCGCCGGTGCCTCCCGCACCAAGCCCGAGATCAGGCGCGACTACGAATACCTGATGCGGATGTGGGAGAGCGTGCGCGAGCTGACACTCGCCTCCGTCGCTCCGGCGCTGGTCTATGAGGAGGGCAACCTCGTCAAGCGCTCGATCCGCGACCTCTACAACAAGGATATCGACGAGGTTCACGTCGCCGGCGAGGCCGCCTATCGCGAGGCCAAGGACTTCATGCGCATGCTCATGCCGAGCCATGCCAAGAGCGTGAAGCCCTATCGCGAGCAGACCCCGCTCTTCGCCGCCTTCGGCGTCGAGAGCCAGCTCGACGCGATGTTCTCGAACACCGTGACGCTGAAGTCGGGCGGCTACATCGTCATCAACCAGACCGAGGCGCTGGTCGCGATCGACATCAACTCCGGGCGCTCGACCCGCGAGCACAATATCGAAGACACCGCCCTCAAGACCAATCTCGAAGCGGCGGAGGAGATCTCCCGCCAGCTGCGCCTGCGCGACCTTGCCGGCCTCATCGTGATCGACTTCATCGACATGGAGGAGAACCGCAACAACCGCGCCGTCGAGAAGAAGCTGAAGGAGTGCCTGAAGAACGACCGGGCTCGCATCCAGGTCGGCCGCATCTCGGCCTTCGGCCTGCTCGAGATGTCGCGCCAGCGCATCCGCACCGGCGTGCTCGAGAGCTCCTCGGTGCCCTGCCCGCATTGTGCCGGCGCCGGCCTCGTCCGCTCGACGCCTTCGATCGCGCTGCAGATCCTGCGCGCGCTGGAAGAGGCGCTGATCAAGAGCGCCTCGCACAATCTCGAAGTCCGCACCCGGCCCGAGGTCGCGCTCTACGTGCTCAACCAGAAGCGCGCCCATCTGCGCGATCTGGAGGAGCGCTTCAACATCGCGATCACCGTCTCGGCTGACGCTGCCCTGCTCGGCACGCGCTATTTCGAGGTCGAGCGCGGCGAGTTCGTCGGCAATGAGAACCGGGTGATCCCGGTCAGCAGCATGCGCGCCGAGGCCATCATCGAGGAGCCCGAGGAGGACGAGGTTCTCGATCTCGAAGCCGAGAACGAGGAGAGCGGCGAGGCCGAGGCTGGCCCGCAGTCGGCCAATGGCGAAGGTGAGGAAGGTCGCGGCGAGGGCGAAGGCGGCCGCAAGCGCCGCCGCCGCCGCCGCCGCCGGCGTGGCGGCGAGCGCGATGGCGATGGCCAGCGCCTCGAAGGCGGCAGCGAGGAGGCCGGCGACGGCCAGGATGACGACCAGGACGCGTCGGACGAGCCGGCCGATGGCGGCGAGAGCGGCGAGCCCGTCGCGGAGATCGTCGAGGTCGTCGCGGAGGCTCCCGCCCCCGTCGTCGAGGTCGCAGCCGAGGAGGCGCCTGCCGAAGCCGAAGCCAGGCCGCGCCGCGGCCGCCGTGGCGGACGCAGCAAGAAGGCCGAAGCCGAAGCGGCGGCTACCGAGACGCCCGTGACCGAGGCCGCCGAAGCGCCCAAGGCTGAGACCACCGAAGTTGCGGCCGAAGCTGCTGCGGCCCCGGCCGAGAAGCCCAAGCGCAGCCGCGCCCGCAAGAAGGTGGTTCCGATCACCGAGGACGGCGCCGCCGTTGAGGCCGCCCCTGCGGCGGAAACCCCGCCTGCCCCGGCAGCCGAGCCTGAAGCTCCGGTTCCGGCAGCAGCCGAACCTGTCGTCGAAGCAGCGGAACCGGCCCCTGCGCCGCGCGTCGTCGAAGAGCCGGTCGCGGTGGTGCTGACCCCGCCCGATCCGGATCGCCCGAAGCGCGGCGGTTGGTGGAACCGCCTCGCCGGCCGCAAGTGAGACCAGAGCCCGCTGCAATCGCAGCGGGCTTTCTCTATTGGGCCATGGGTGTCAAGTCGGCTGACGACGAATGTCTCAGATGGGCCGGAAGGGGAAGTTGGCTCTTCTCTATTGGGCCATGGGTGTCAAGTCGGCTGACGACGAATGTCTCAGATGG
>NZ_JAWDID010000054.1:0-34528 GCF_032464875.1 Allobosea rubneri | reverse complement strand
CACTGCGACATCGTCGAGACCGGCAACGAGAGCTGGCGCTTCAAGAACAGGCTCTGAGCCTCAGCCTGCGCATATCGATCCGGAGCCGGCGCGGCTGCGCAATCCAGACCAGCTCCGCCGCGCCGCCTCCTCGCCGCGAAGCATACTCAAGGGGTCAACATTGGACGCCGATCGGGGGGCAACTTTGCGGGCCGTTTGACACTTAAGCGCCCTGGCGGGTATTTGGCCTACGCCCTCTCTGTCGGGCTAGCGGACACTCGGCAGTTGCGCGATGAGCTGGAGCCAAAGCTTGCCGCGCGGCTGGTCCGTGCTGGGCGTTCACGCTTCGCTGCCCGACAGCAAGCGTCTCTCAGCATCATGAGGGAACCTGCGCTGATCGTGATTGCGTCCGCATCGGCAGGGCTCCCGCTGTCGCAGATTGCCGCCGGCCTCGATGCCGCCGGGCGACTGCCTGAAGCCCCGTGAAAAGTGGCTGTCGGAACTCGTTTTGTGCGAGCGCCAGCCGGCGATACCTCGCCGGCGCCTGCCGGATCGATCTTCTTACCAGTCGCTCGTTTCGCTGACCGGTTTGCGAACCGGATAACTACGGCCTTGCGCCCGTGCCATCACTGCAGCTCCGACAACCTGCCCCAGCAACGCAGCAGCCTGATCGCGCTCTCGCCCGTCAAGCGACAGCTCGCTGGCGAAGCTGTCAAAGGCCCATGACGGATCGCGCCTGAGCAAGGCCATGAACCGCGCTGCCGCGATCCGGCAGTCAGGCTCGCGGTACGGACGCAGCGTTTCGGCTGCAGCCTGCGCGCGCCGCAACTGGGCGATATCGAGCAGCCCGATTTCCGCCAGCGCCTTCGCCTCGATCTGCAGGCGATCGGCCTCGCTGCTGCGGGCCTCGTGCTCCTTGCGTCTCACGTCGCCGCGATAGGCCCGCACCCTGTTGCGCTCCGCCTTATCGAGGCGTGCAACAAGCCGGACGATGACCTTCGGACTGCGAGCGCGCGCAAGATGCTCGCGCACCCGCTGGACGACGATGCGGCCTCCCCCATGCCGCCGGCAGACGGTGCAGCCGCGCACGCGCACATCACGGCACCCCGTTGCAGAGCAGCGCTGCGCGGTGGTCAATCGTGCGAGGTAGCCGCGGGCGAGCAGACCGCGACCGTGAGTTGGCTGCATACGTAGCAAATGGCGATCGCCAAAATCGTCCACGCGCATACAGAATGACCCCAAGAAATCCTAGCGCAAACCGTTTCGAAGCCAGTAGATCGTTTAAATAAGTCATCTCATCAATAATCGAGTGATTCTGATCAAAATATCTATGAAAAGTGAAATTTTATTATAGACTGAATAAATTTTCGCCTCTCAATTTAAGACAATACGCTTGAATGTCAGATTTGCCGCCAATCATCTTGATGCCAGATGAGTAATTTAAATCATATCTCTTAGGCTGAGCATAATACACCGGGGCAGACGCTAAATTGGCACGTTGCAGAGCAATAGAAAACAGGCACATAGCGAGGGAAACAGTTTTCGGCCCATACGGAGCCAAAACGCAAGTTGAATTTCCATTCCCCGATACTTCAACAAGCGCATCAAAAACGCTTGAGCAATCATACATCGAAATGTGCCACCTTCGATCATTTCCTTGTTCCGATATTGGCGCCTCTAGCTGGCGAACAAACGCCCAGTTTCGGTGGAATCCTGGCGGTCCAGGCGGAAATGGAAACACATAACGAATCTTGTTCACTTTCTGCTGAGAATAAAGCTCGTTAAGCCCTAGCGGCTCGAAACCAATGCCAACGATCGCCGTATCGTGCTCTAAGCGAGCGTCGTCGCTGGCAAATCCGGGAATAGCGCTCAGCGGCTCTGGATTTGAGGATAGGTTGTTACTATACTTTAGAGCTGATGTGTACGTTGCGACGAGTGAGCTTACCTGTTCGCTTGCCAGCAACATCTTAGTAAGAGGAAAGAACCATCGCTTCGGCATGGACGTGATATCTAGAATTACATCCGTCGCTCCAGATTCTAGGAATTCGTCAACGGCTTCCCGCATCGCATCAAATGAAGCGAGAAGCGGGACGCTTCTAAACACGTCCCCCTCGCAGCCAGCCGCTACAAGCCGCGCCTGCATCTGAGCGTACCGAGGCTCAAATGGCTCCGTTGGTGGCACCTCCGGGTCGAGTATCTTCAAAAATACCTTGTGGCCTCGGGATGCAGCCGGTAGCGCTTTGAAAACTGCCTCGCAGCGATCCTCTGTGCCAAGGCATCCCATAAGGGCCCATCTCGGCGCCTCAAGCTTACCCAGCACCCAGTCGAAAGGCCCCCATGGCCGGTAGCGACTAACCATTGTCGTCCATCAGATCTAGAAGCGGGGCACGCTTGGCGCGACGCTGCAGTTTCTGTGGCCCGTCGCTTGGTAAGATATCAGCTTGGATCATCCAGCTTTCTACATCTACCGCCCTAACGTACTGCGGCTCCTTCGTTCTCACGTGAGGCAAACGCAATGAAGGGCAATAAATTGGACTAAGATACCACTTGGTGCGAGCCGCGCGATCTCTCTCCTTTGTAGTATGGAAGTCTCTCAGAAGGTTACCGAATTCCCCCGCTTCATCCAAAATACATTTAACTTTTGAAAATTTCTCAAGATCAGAATCCTTTGTAGAAAATCCGTTATGCCCGGGGTTACTCATCCTTCGATCATCCAAAAGAGATCGGGAAAACATCTGGCCAAAGTAACGTATTAGTTTATGGCGATCACCGCTGTTGCCAAATTCCTGTAGAATTTTCCCAACCCAATACTCACTAGCTTTGTGTATTGCCACTGTCTGCCAGCGTCTATCGATAGGAAAAGCAGGAGTATCATCAGACAGATTGTTAGATTGGACAGCCATGTCCCAAATAATCTGACATATACTTAAGAAAACCAGGATATTTCCACCACTCAACTCAAGCACCTCGGTCTCGCCGGACCAAATTGGCTTTGACTGCGTGGTGCTCGCTATCTGCGCGAGAGCAAGCTCTACCCGCTCCTTTCGCCACCACTGCTGATCCCTGACGGCCCAAGGCGATTCGAGGTCTGCCAGCTGGTCAACCCCCTTCTGCCTTCCCCAAGCCTCTCCCAGTCGGCCAGACAGCGGGTCGTCCGATGTGATTTTGCGGAGTCGCCGCTTCACGGCGTCCGGCCAATCATCCGGCAGCTTCAGCGCGCGCTCTGGTCTTTTACCGCCGTAGATCTTGGCCTTGTCCGTAGGATCGAGCGATGCGCCGAGAACACGGCCGAGCATGTCCTCCGGGGGGCAATCCAGTTCGGCAATTCCATTCTGACGCATACGGCGAGCAAAGACGTCTTTCGCAAACACTGGAAAGATTCCGGTCGCATTCTCATGGCGTCGCAGCTTCTCGTCCAAATCAACAAATTTGTAGTCGCGCTGTTGCTCAAGCTTTGCAGTCGTCCCAAATATATTAGCCCGCGCATGCCAAGCGTAAGCGCGAGTACCAATTCTGTACGAAACCGTAGGGTCCCTGAGGTTCAGAGCGCGATTTACGACGGACCTATAATCGGGCGACTCAACGTCGCTGCTTATAGTCCCAATTTCTTCATATTGGTCTACGTGCACATAAACATTCACGTCAGGCGGCATCACGTCCGCGCTCCGCAAAGCTCGAACCACCGCTGCGATCGGCTCCCCTACCGCCGTCGTTGTAGACAATACGTCGTCGCCAAGCTTTTCGCGATTGTAGTGCATGAACTGGCGATAATGGACAAGCCGGTCGGCCAAGCGCTTCCTCACAAGCTCAATGCTTTCTAGACCGTCTAACCAGCCGTTCCAGCATGCGTCCTCTCGAAGAAATTCTACGAGCGCATTCTGCCGATCCCGGTCAAAATGAACATTTAGCTCATCGGCGACTGAAGCTTCTCCATTGGCGATAGTTGATATCGACTTCAAAAGATCAGATGCAACGTAATAATTAAGAAAATCTCCAAACAGCAGCGCGCGCAGATTTGGATCACGAGGATCCTTGCGAAGCCCGAACTGTGTTGCCTGGGACTGATTCAGGTTGATTCCCGCCCCAATGAACCTCCTCATTTTTGCAGGAACTGGGAACGCCGCACCGGCCTTAGCGTATTCTTGGCGGATCTCAGGCAGTAGCAGCTTAAACAGCATGCTTTTGCCGCTTCCTTGCACTCCAGCAAGAACGACGTTGCCCGGCTGAAACAGTGGCGCAGCCTGGTCGATCAGGACCGTGCTGAAAATTGAGACGAACTCGCTGCTGGATATGCGCTCGCCGACATACAGCTCATGGAAGGGGTTCACGGCTCAGTTTCTCCGAATCCGAGGGAACAGTGCCTTCCAGTTCTTCGAATCATTGTGAATGATAGGAAGGGTATTGTTCGGGCAATTCGAGTACATGACAACCAATGCCCCCACCTCACGGAACCCAAAGGGCTTTCTTCGATTAGGATTCGTAAATCTATGTTTATTTGAATTAATTATTTTTCTTACGCGTGTGAATATTTCCTTCTCACCCGCTTTGGCTTTCTCATGGACAAGTGCTTGTTCAGTTGTACGAAGCACTGGAGAAAAAGTGAGGTTGTCGAAGCGTTGTTCCAATGCCTCCCCTGCCTCTATCCCTTTTGGGCAGATAACCAGCGGGCAAAGTAGTATCTGCATCTCGGGGAAGTTGGCAGCAGCAAACTCCGCGGGAGGGGTTATCTGAGTCCCAGACCCCACAAAGTCTTCCAAGAGGACGAGGCGCCGTAGTCCGGATTCCGCCATATGTCGCCTTATTTTATTCGGGTCCCCGAATTGCTGAAGTGAACGCCAGTCGGGCCGAAACTGCTTTCCCTCGATGTGGTTGAGTTTCAGAAAGGCGTTGATACGCATACTATCGGTAACAGGGCAAAACCAAGTGCTTTCGACCGCTGCGGAAATCAGCTCCGCCGAGTTCTGAGCATCGATTGCGATCGTTTCGACGTCCACTATCCAGCGTGAGATCGGCCCGGAGAACGCAGCTCGGCACAAGGCTTCAAATTCTCGCCTTCCTACGAAAAATATCTGATCAAGAAGCTCAAACAATGTTTTCTGATCGGATTCCGATTCTACGTTACCAATCCACTTTCCAAAGCGCTCATCAAAAGTTTCATACCTATTTGGTTCATAGTCGCTATATAACTCGCGACCGAGCCACTGAACTTGACGCATCAACTCTAGAAAATAGCCGTCCTGATCCCCTTCAAGCCAAGGCTCGACAATACGCATTACTTCGTTTTTCTTCCCGATGGCTGTCACAGGAGTGCCGCCCTTACAAAATATGCAATGCGAGCCGCCATCGGAGGCGGCACCGCATTGCCTATCAGCCGAAACCGCTCGCGCCGCCCCCCAACGAACCTAAAGTCGTCGGGAAAGCCTTGTATCCTCGCCGCCTCCCGGGGAGTAAGGCCACGAGCTTCCTCAGGGTGCAAGAAGAGCCGAGGATCGCCAAAATGCGTGTCGACAGTAGGGGCCGGCACACTCCAGTCTAACCGTCTATATTTTCCATTGTACGTGTGAGTTATGTCTACCCACGGATGATCGAGGCGCAAATAGCCGGTCGCGACAAGCCCCGCAATGTCATGCTCTACGGGTCGACCCAGGTATTCGGCAACTTGCGAAGGAAGCACGGGGTCTGCGTCCCCGAAACTGCGTCGTCGCGCTCGGCGGCGCAGCCTCACTATCGCAATCAGAACTTCCTTTTCAGAGTCACTCGTTGACCCGAAAATCGAGGGGATTGACCACGTCGGGACAGCCGCCCCGCTGATTCGAACGTTACACAGCTTAGATCCAGGTGGAATCCCAGCCGCGATTAATGCGTCACGGCTGCCCTCCGCCAGCATGATGGGATCGTGATCCTCGCATTCCTCCAAGCCAGACAGCGCCTCTCGCAGAGAGGGTGCCTTCACGGGGGGCGGCTCAACTCGAATGCAATCGCTTCCGCGCCAGCAAATTAGGAACAGTCGCTTGCGGCGCTGAGGCACACCGCTATCGCTCCCTTCCGCAATGAAGCGACGAACGTTATATCCGTTCCAGCGCAGCAAGCCCTCAGATTCGGCCCAAATAGCGCCGTGAGCACCAGCCAAAGCTGCAGGCACATTCTCCATAACCGCCACTTTGGGACGGGAAAGTACGATAAGTTCGGCTGCACGTTTGACGAGGAGATTGCGAGGATCTTCGAGGTCTCGCTTTCCGATCGTGGAGAAGCCCTGGCACGGCGCGCCCGCGAGCAAGATATCGGACTTCGGCAACGGCGGCCGCTCAAATGACAGATCTGCTTTTTTCGCAGCGCACCCGTGATTCAGGTTGAACGTTGCGATGGCCAGCTTGTCCAAATCGTATGCAGCCAAGGTCCTGAAACCCTGCGCACTGAAACCGAAATCCAGCCCCCCGCACCCGGAAAATAAACTGGTCGCGGACCACTGCGCTGCCCCAACCGCAGAGATCGGCGATATCTGCAACCGCGCAGGCTGAGTGGGTGCATCCGAGGCGCGCTGCTTCCGGCGAGCCACCGTGGCACCGGGGCGGTTGCCCGCGGAGCTACGCGCCGCTACTGCTTGAAGTGTTGATGAACTGCGAGCATCCGAAGCGAAATTGATGGTAGACCGCCCCCGTAGCATTTCTTTGGACGCCATTCTCGGTCAGGAGATTCGCGTCCTTGATCATGGCTTCATACGTGTCGTTGATTACATGGGCAACGACGACGCCGTCGTTCAGGCTGCACGAGTTTCGTACGGAACCGGCACGAAATCAGTCAGCGATGATCGCAACCTGATTCGGTACCTGCTGCGTCATCGGCATACTACTCCGTTCGAGATGGCGGAGATTAAATTTCACGTGAAGCTCCCTATATTCGTGGCGCGTCAATGGATTCGCCATCGTATGGCAAGTGTGAATGAGTATTCCGCTCGGTATTCGGTGCTTGACCGCGAATTCTACGTGCCGACCGGCGATGCGATCGCGGTCCAAAGCAAGGATAACCGCCAAGGTCGATCAACAGCTGTCTCGATTGAACAAGCCGAAGTCGTTGAGAGATCCATGTCGGAGTCTGCAGAATCCGCTTATGATACCTATTTGGAACTTCTCAACGAAGATTCAGGAAGCTTTAAATCGAACGAGGCTCGCAGCGGAATTGCGAGGGAACTAGCTCGTGCCGTATTGCCGGTATCTTATTATACGCAATGGTACTGGAAAATTGACCTGCATAACCTAATGCATTTCTTAGAGCTTCGGGCAGATCGACACGCTCAATACGAAATACGCCGATATGCTGAAGAGCTTCTGAAGATTGTGAAAGCGTGGGTGCCTCACACCTATGAAGCCTTTGTTGATTACCGCGCCGAGGCCGTCTCGCTATCAGGGCCGGCTTTGCGCGTTCTGAGACGAATGCTCGCTGGAGAACGTATCAAGGAAAGCGAATCTGGGCTGTCGGGTCGTGAGTGGCGCGAGCTCGCTGCGACGCTGCAATTGGATTTGGAATGAGATAGGACTTCGCATCATAGACGGTCAAATTTCGCAGAATTGGCTTAGTTATCTGTTTTGACGCTGTCTCACTGTTTGTGTTCGCTTGATGGGATGGGGCGTGTTGACCGGTAAGGCACTCGCTTAGAAAATTTGCTTGGCACCTGGCCACTCGCATATGGGTAGCCGGAAGGCGTTGTTGCTCGCCCTTCCGATCATTGACCGACGGCAACGGCGATTTTCGGGATTGTATGCTCAATTGAAACAGCCGCGCAAAACCGCAGCGCGCCTGGCAAGGCCTTTGAGCATTATGCTTGCCCGGCGCGATGTTGAGCCGTTCCACAAACGCCCCTGATCGCGTTCCGAGATCGTACGCTAAATTGCCCCAGCACCGTTGGCGCCGACCACCACGTGCAGCCAGCTACAGCCGGCGATGAGCGCGCCGAGATCGCCGGCGGCTTAGATCGCCGCGCGCACCCCGGCGTTCGTGGGCGCCGAGGTAGTCCATGGTGACGATTTCGCGGGGCTTCAGCTCCAGTACTTGACCGACATAGGCCTAGAACACTGCGCCATTGATCGGGCCGTCCAGCACTATGCGCGGGACCATGCCGGCAAGCAGCACGCCGGCCACGAAGGTCGTCGCTCGCGAATGGCCGTTCCGGCACGCTCTAACGTAATCTCTCGCCGCGAGGACTGCAGCCATAGCGTCGGGCGCTGTTGGTCGGGGCTCAGGTCTCGTCGATGAAGACGAGGCGCTGCGGATCGAGATCCGGCTGGCTCACGAACCCGTCACGCCGCCGCTTCAAGATGTCGAGGCGTTCCGCTGCGCGCGCAGTCCTTTTTCCAAGTAAGGCCATGGCGGCCAAAGAAGCGCCACAACGTCCCGATGCCGAAGCGATGTCCCCGCTCCGCCAAATGTGCCTGCAACCGGCCAGCGTCATGTCGTCCTGTTCGTCGACCAGAGCAGGATCTGCTCCCTCTGCGCGTCGATCCGCGCCGAGTACCGGTCCCCGCCGCGCGGCTTCGCAGCCGGATTGCCGATCTGATTTCTGCGGGCGCACCAGCGGATCGCGCTCGCTACGCTCACCACGAAACGTTCCGCAGCCTAGCGCCGCGACAGACCGCTTGAAACCGCAAGCAACGACCCGTTCGCGAAGCTCCAGAGACAAGCCATTCGGCGGTCTCCAGCCCGGAAGACAGTTTAAACCAAAATTCAAGCCTCTCGGGAATCCCAATGATTCAGCTCGACCGAAAATCGCTCAAAATCATCAAATCAGCAAGCCTGGCGGGTTCTTGTGGGCGCGCGCCAGTCACTTCCTCGTCGAGTACCCCCGCGGGCCTTCGACGGCACGATCGCGTCATGTGGATTGCGAGCGGTCGAATTGCGTATCGCCGACTCGGTGATTCCGACAGATCGTTCGCTTCGTTTCGAAGCACCGGTCAAGCACTCGTTCCCAACAGCAGCGACTTGCCCTTCGCGAACCCCTCTTCCTCATCCATCTGCCAAATGGGTGCGCTTCAAACCGATGACATTCAGGGACAACGTAGTCCCTCCCAAGACGTCCAGAGCAGAAGTTGGCGAAACGGCACGTTTGGTGCGAAGGGCGGCGCGGAAGCGCCGCTGGAAAGCCGACCGTGTGGAGGGGGCGGCTAGTGAGCCGCAGCGACCCGACCGTTGAGGACGTCAAGGAGATTAACGGCGCCCAGTGTGGGAAAAATGTGTGGGAAGATCCAGTCGCCTCGCCAAGGCTCAACAAAAAAAACATTGCAAATCAATAGATTGCAATGGCGCTCCCTAGGGGACTCGAACCCCTGTTTTCGCCGTGAGAGGGGGAAGTTACATCAGACAGACCTATATTTATCAATCAGTTAATCCGGACCTGTAGGCAAGGTCTGTAGACAACGGATGCAACGTTGAGTGTCGCGGTCGCGGGGAGCAGGCTGCGCAGCCGCCCCACCTCATATCGCTTGCGGTTGGCCATGAGCGCCCTGGGATGACCTTGGGCGTCTACAGCGGCGGCCCCTTGCTTGAGCAGCTGCGGTCGGTGGTAGAGAGCGTGACGCTACCCAAAGGGGTGAGCCTGGGGCAGTCCTTGTAGCCAGCAGCTACCGGGGGGTGGTCCGAAATTTTCCGAGGCAGACATAGCCACCCACGCTCCACCAGCGTGACGTCTCCTCCACCGCCATCAATCATGGCAAACGGACCAAGTTTCTCATGGTAGCCAGGGGGCGATACTGGCCCTAAGGTCAGTGGACAATGGGTTCCTGTCGGAGCCCGTAGTGCCTTCTCTCAATCTTCGAATAATGAAGGAAAGACCGATGCGCACCCTCATTTTAGCGACCGCGGCTCTCGTCGGCTGCTTCATATCCAGCGCCAACGCCCAAGTGGAACTGAAGACCTATGCCGACGCAAACGGCTACATTAACGTACAGAAGCTGACATGCGCCCAGCTGGCCGGCACCTTCCAAGAAGATGCAAGCCTTCTGATGACGTGGTATAGCGGCTGGTACAACGGCCTTGGCAAGAAGCACTTCATCAATGTCCCCCGCGCCAAGGAAGCCGAGCACGAGATCATCGTGTACTGCAAGGACAACCCGAAAGTTACGGTAATCAAGGCGATTGGCTTGGTGTTCGACAAGATGCGCAAGGATCGTGGCATCGTAATCGCTAAATGACGAATCGCTAACTCCACTTGCTCGGCGACGGCACGCAACAAAACGCTTGCCGGGGGCACTAGAGGCTCCGAACTGGACGCCTCTAGGAGAGGCCTAGAAGCCCCGTGGAGACCCGCGGCGAAGCGCCAGCTGGTTAGGCATAGAGCAGACCTGGAGGGCCCTGGAGGAGTCGCTGAGAGCCTTCCAGGGACCCCGGATGTTTTGAGCCAAGTATCTGAAACCCTTATTTCCGCGATGGCCGCTCACCTACCCCCCGTGCCCCCTCGAACGGCAGGCAGGGGTGGCCCTCCGTAGTTCAGCCCGGCTGCTCGGTGTTCTCGGCCGCCTTGTTGTCGCGCTCGCTACTGGCGCGGACCGCACACCACCATCGGGGCGCCAAGGCCCGGCAGGCGGTCACTTTGGGTACGCCCTTAGAGGACCAGCCGGTTGGAGCCTCAAGCGGCTTATTGACCTATCCTTGGAATACCTATAGATACCGACCTATCCAAAAGATACTTAGGACGGTTCCCATGTTCATTCGTGCCTATCTCAGAGCTTCCACCACAGAGCAGGACGCCAGCCGCGCCCGCCATCAGGTAGAAGCCTTCGCCAGTGAGCGGGGCCTTACCATCGCCGCCACCTACATCGAGAACGAGAGCGGGGCTTCACTCAAGCGCCCGGAGCTGTTCCGGCTGCTGGCCGATAGCCGGCCGGGGGATGTCCTCCTCATCGAACAGGTGGACCGCCTGTCGCGCCTGAATGCCCAGGACTGGTCCAAGCTCAAGGCCGAGCTGGCCGCTCGTCATGTTCGCGTCGTGGCGCTGGACCTACCGACCAGCTGGGCCATGGCGGACCCCAAGGCAGACGAGTTCACCGTGCGTATGTTCGACGCCATCAACGCGATGATGCTGGACATGCTGGCCGCCATCGCCCGCAAGGACTATGAGGACCGCCGCCGCAGGCAGGCCCAAGGGCAGGCCAAGGCGAAGGCGGAGGGGCGCTACAAAGGTCGCCCGGCGAACATAGAGCGTAACGACAACATCGCCTCCTTACTCAAGGCCGGCATGTCATGGGCGAAGGTGCAGATCATCACCGGATGCAGCCGGGGACAGGTGGCCAGGATCGCGAAGGATGTGGCCCAGGCATCGACATAGCCCCCGAACGGTTCGGGGGGTAGTCCAGGACCAATCCCGGTTCCAAATTCGACTTCGGAGCCCGCACCCTCCGCGTCATCCCGCTGGACGGGGAGCCGTGGTTCCTCGCGGCGGACGTCTGCCACACCCTCGGCCTCCGCATCGACAACGGCACGAAGCAGCATCTGGAGCGGCTCCAGCCCGGCATGTACCGCCGACTGACTGGGGGTGAGACCACCGGTCTAAGCAGGGGGATCGCGACAGCCTATGTCATCTCCGAGAGCGGCCTCTACAAGCTGGTCATGCGGAGGGACAAACCCGTCGCCAAGCCCTTTCAGGACTGGGTGACCAAGGAGGTGCTGCCTGCGGTCCGCAAGACGGGCGCCTATCAGGCCGCCCCGAGAGCCCCCAAGGAACGCCCTGCGCTCCCTCCCCCGACCCCTTCTGTGCCCGCCATGAGGCCGTCCCACGTCCAGCCAGTGCTCTGCGAGGACGCGGCCGCTGTCGCTTCCCAATGTCCCGCATTGTGACCTTTCAACCCCCACCTTAGCGGGTGCCCTCGCCGTCCCCCTCCATTCCCTCAGTGATTTGATCAAGGAGACCACCCATGGATCACCCCATGATGAGCGAGCAGCTGGCCCTCGAAGAGTGGATGCTGTCGGAGGGCGGGAGCTTTTCGGTTTCCTCTCGACCAACGGGATGTCCTACAACTACGCTACGGGCGGACTTCCGGGGGGAACCATGTTCGGACCAAAGGGAACGACCACGCTCGACTCATTCGAGTACCGCTTGATCCTCGCCGCGCTGGAGCGAGAGTCGCGCTACCTTCAGGCGGAGAGCGACCGGCACCGGGATGCTTACGATCCACCTGCTTGGGCCGAAGCCACCTCCAAGGGCCGGCTCGTCGCCATGCTTCGTCGCCGCCTCGAACGCGAGATGGATGAACTCCCCGCGCGGACAGTCGAGGAACGGCAGTGGGAGCAGAACCTCTTGCTGCGCTGGGCAGGGCGCATCCCGCGTTCAAAGGCTAATGCCGAAGCGCACCGCGCCAATGTAACCCGGCGCCGGGAGGCCGCTGAGGCACGCAGGGCGGCCTACTGGGAACGTAAGGCACGGGCTCACCCTGAAATCTGATCGCCCCGCCGCGCACGCTGCGGCCACGCTGGTGCCTCTGCCGCCCTCGCCGCATGCCTCCTAGCCGGCGCCGCCCGGTGCGTCCTGGTGAGGCTCCAGGGGCATCCTGCGCGGCCCTGAACATCCCTCTTGCGGCCATTACGCTCCACTCAACCAAGTGACTGCCCAGGCTGGTATTTCGTCGCCGACCGTGCGCCAGCCCTGAGGTTCAGCGAGGCTGTGTGACGGGATAGGTTCCACCTGTGCCAACGGCGCGGCCGAACTTGCCAACTCCCTCTTGTGACGCTCCAAGTTCCACCTTAGCCAGCAGCGAGCGTACCGCCCGTTACTGATTAGCGACTGCCTCACCGGTGAACGAAACCGACTCAACGTCCTGTCTTTGGGGCGGGGTTGGTTCCACCTGAACCATAGAGCCGATGTCCCCGCTGTGTGCCGAGCCAAGTTGCACCTTAGCCAGCAGCGAGCGCACCCCCCGTTTCTGATTTCTTGCGCCAGCGCCGGCGCTGTCGTCACTCAGCCGTTAGAGAAGCGACTGTCCCGGCATGTGACGGGATTGGTTGCACCTTAGCCAAAGGCGCGGTGCCGCCTTCCGCCCCTCAGAGACGCTTTTGTCCGTGTACCCCACTCAGGGGGCACCTTAGCCAGCGGCTGACGCCCAAGGCTTTCCTTCATCGCTACCAAGTCCTCGCCCTCGCGCCCTGCCCTCACCGGCTGGGCGTGGGGGTTCCTTTTGAAATGTGCCGGTTGAAGCGACCGTCATCACCCGAGAACCCATGAAGATACGATCAGTCCCCACCGCCTATCGGAAGCACGGCCAAGACCTGAGCAAGCAGACCTTCCAGCTCTCGGCCGACGACCTGAACAATCTCCAAGAAGTCCGCAGCGCATTCACCGCCGCCCACGGCGTAGCCGCATCGACTTCGATCATCCTGAGTCTGGCGCTGAAGTCCATCACCGACGAGGTCCGCGCTGGTCGCGTGCGCTGGTCTGACGATCTGCGCTCGACCGTTCGGGCTGCGCCACACAGGGCAGCCTCCTCAAACCCTAAGGATCACCAATGACAAGCCCTATCGACCGTATTGCGTTCAACCCTGCGGCCCGACCTATCGACACCGTTGGCATCGACACGTCGTTCCAGCGGATGACCGAGGCGATGGGTCGACCATTCTTCGAATATCTTCAACACGCCGCCGACAGAGCGGTAACAAGCGATGAGAGACCAACAATGGAAAGCAACACAACGGACCTGATGGACACCACCCCTAGCTCTCCCCGCGTGGAGTGGCGGGTTTGGTCTGACGGCGCCAGCCTCGGCAATCCTGGCCCCGCTGGGTGGGCTGTGCTGGCCCTCAGACCGGACGGGACCGGCGTTGAGCAGTACGGCAGTGCTGATCACCGGACCAACAACGAAGCCGAACTCCACGCCCTCCTCAAGGCAGTGAAGGCGGTGCCGCTTGATTGCCCTGCAGTCGTCTACAGCGACAGCGAATACAGCATCAATGCCGCTACTACCGACCGCCCTCGGTGGGAAGCCAACGGCATGAAAACATCGAAGCGCAAACCCGTGAAGAACCAGGGTCGCATCAGGAAGCTCTGGGCGGCTCTCGATGAGCGTCCCCAGGTCCGCCTGATGTGGACAAAGGGTCACGCTGGCGAAGAAGGCAACGAGAGGGTCGACACCCTCGCGAATGAGGCCGCCGAAGCCGTCAAGGCAGGCAAGAAGCCGGTTCACAAGAGGACGCATGAACTTGCCGCTTGAGTTCCGCAAGACCTCATGGAGAGGACATCAGGTGTCTCTCTTACTGTTCCTCCTTTATAATCCTCCTTAATAGATACCTATACAGGTCTCCTATACAGGTCCCCCCTATAGTCCCCCCATAGATGCCTCTGAGATAGTGGTCCAAATGACCATGCCCCGTCTTGGTCCCCCCAAACAGGTTGTCTTTCTGACCAGTCGTCGCTCGATGGCTAGAACCCGCATCTCAATGGGCCGGGTATCTTCCGCCCCTGGGCGAGCTCAACACCGATCGTAGATGGGACAGTCCCCCCGGCCCTCGATGACGTTTGCCGAGGTGAGGGGGTAGGCCCAAAACGGCCGCATCGCCCATCCCCGCTACATGCGTAGCCTCGGCGCCTAAACGGCCGTCCGTGACCGGCATTGCAGCAAACAGGGCTATTGCCCCGCCCGCAGGTCACTTCATCGCACCTTCACTGCCCCGCTGAGCGCGCTTGGCGGGGTTTTCGTGTCTCAACCCCAACCGACAGAACGACCATGAACAGCATCCACATCACCATCGCCCCTAAGGGCCAGCTCTTTGCGGCCCTCCTTGGGGACGACCTCATCACCACCTCGCGCACCCCGTTCCTATCCTCCGCCCGCGTCCTGCTGGGGCGCGGTCATGCGCCGGGCACCGTGCTCACCATGAGCCGTGAGGGAGAAACCACCATCGCACTCCGGGCGACCATCGGAGCCGCCGCACAGCTTACCGTTGTCGAAAACGACGATATTGGACCCAAGTTCGGCCGCTACCGTGCCCCTCCGTCTGACATGACGTTTGCTGAGGTGAGGGGTAGGGCCAAAACGGCCGGCGGCAGTTTCCCCGGTAGGGTAGCCTACGAAGCCCCAAGAGCCGCCCTGTAGGCGGAAGCCCTCACGAACCTGCCCAGGCCCTCGCCCCGACAACCGGGAGCGGGGGTCTTTTCGTTCAACCCACAAACCAATCGAGGCCCTATGCCGACTAGAACCAACATCAAGGCGAGCACGCACAGCACATGCCGAACTCCGGGATGTCAGCGCCCTGCCCGAAGCAATATCGCCTACCTCTGCGACAACTGCCGAGGCCGTATGCGGCGGAACGGGGATGCCCGGCAGACGAACATCAGGCGGACCGAAATACGTCCCATGGAGGACCGTGTCCGAAAGATCATCAGCCGGGGCCACCTGCCCATGATCCGGCAGGGTCTCCAGACCATCAACGAAGCCCTTATCCGCCACAGCGAAGAGACGTTGGCGTCCTGGCGCCGAGGACGGCCGATGAACAGGCACGTAGTCCTGGCCCACAGCGAGGTCCTGAAGGTCGCGCAGAACGTGGACCCGTTGGACAGCGGGGTCACCCTCGCGGCCCTCTACCTCCTGGAGGAACACATGCCGCGCCGTATCGTCAGCGACGAAGGGATGGCCGGGCAGCTTGTCCGTGTGTACCGCCTCCAACATGGCCTCGCCATTGGCGTGACCTGGGACGCCAGCAAGAGCCGCGAGACCCGCTGGTATCGCCCGCTCCCCAAGGACACCACCCAGCTAATGGGAGCCATGCTACGGCAGGCGTACTCGCCCTGGCTGGCCCATGTTCTGGCGGTGGACAAGAAGGAGCGCGAAGAGAAACAGAAGGCGGCCCGCGAGTTGGCTGCCGGGTTCGCTGGCTTGTAGCTTGCGGCTGTGGATTTCAGCCTCGGCTGTGTCGCTAGGGTCGGGGTCTAATTTACGTATACGCATGTGGAATACATGCGCCGCTCGGCGGACGTTCACTCTACGCCACTGATCGCGTTGACTTCTGTTGACCCGGACGCAACTGTTCAGCGGGTCTGTTGAGTGGCGGGGAAGTTGATGCTTGGCCGGGGGTTGGTAATGGCAACGGTGGCTCTTCTGAGCCTGCCGACAGCCGCCCAGACACGAAGCGAAGACCCGTACTTCAACGCCGCCCAGACAGCCTTCAACAGCCTGCAGGTAGACACCCGGCTTTGGCTTCAGCTGTTTCTGACTAGCGCCGGCCATTGGCCCGCCGTGCCGAACGTGACGTATTCGCGGCGGCTCTTCGATGCGACCAAGCAGTTCCAACTGTTTCGCGGGGAAGCCCCTACAGGCATCCTGACGAAACCGCAGATTGACCAGATGCTGGCGTCGGCGTCGTCGGTCCTCACCGGATGGCGGATGCGCTGGGTTCCGCACCCGACCAGGGGGCGGCAGCTTTGGGTGCCAATTGGTCTCGATCTCCAAGCCACCCGGACGGACCTCGGCGTGGAACTGCGGGAGCCCAAGAACCGGTTCAGGCTGAAGTTCAACGCGATCCCAGCGGCCACCGTGCGAGCGACCTACGAGACCACCCTGCGGGAGATGGTCGGCAGTGGCGACACCATCAACTTCAAGGTGCTCAGGAACGACTTCTTCGTCATCACCGGCAATCAGGGGCGCTACAGCCGGTACGTTCGATATCATACCGATGGTGACGGCATCCTCGGCTTCGACATGTCCTGGTCGGACGATGACGCACCTGTCTATGGCAACCGCTTGGTGACGGTCATTTCGGGGTCGCTCTGGGCCACGATGACGGGGTCCCCGTTCCCGACGACGCAGCGCGGCGCGTATCCGTGGGAGAAGCCCGCCGAGCCCGAGGTTGCCAGCCAGCAGCGCCCTGCCCTGCCCCCTGTGACTCCCCCTGCCCAGGAGCCGGCGAAGGTGAAGATCTCGACAGGTTCGGGGTTCTTCGTCTCTAAGGCGGGGCACGTCCTGACCAACGCGCATGTGGTCAGGGACTGCACTACCATCACAGCGCGATCTGACGGAGGGATGCCGGTTCCCGCGCAGCTACTCGCCCGGGACGCGGCGAACGACCTCGCGGTCCTCAAGATGCCGGGGCCTACGGAGCGAACCCTTCCGATTCGAGCCAGCGTCCGCCTAGGCGAAGGAATCGCAGCCTTTGGGTTCCCCCATAGTGATCTCCTCGCGACCACCGGCAACTTCACCCTGGGCAACGTGACGGCTCTGGCGGGCTTGCGGGATGACACCCGCTATCTTCAGGTCTCCGCCCCTGTTCAGTCGGGCAACTCCGGTGGTCCCCTAGTGGACGGCTCCGGGAACGTGGTCGGCGTAGTTACGGCCAAGCTCGACGCGATCAAAATGGCCGAGGCCCAGGGCGACCTTCCCCAGAACGTCAACTTCGCGGTGAAAGCTTCTCTGGCCACCAGCTTCCTCGACGCAAACCAGATCGCGTACGATGCTGGCTCACCGGGCGATAAGCTGGATCCGGCCGATCTCGCGGAGCGGGCGAAGAAGGCGAGCGTCTTCATCACTTGCCGATAAGATGGAAAAGGCCCGCTCCCGACCCATTGCGAACTTTAGTTTGGTTCGGCGCTCGTCGGCGTTAATCGAATGGCATCGCGCTGGATTGCAACGAGCGACATGGCGAGGCCCTGAAACGCTCTTGATCTGACTTTTACTGAGTGACCGGTTACCTCTCCAGCACTTTGTTAGGCGTCGACCGCCGCGAGGGCGAGGTCGTTGATGCGTTGCACACGCTCGATATGGCGCAGCCCCTCAATGAAGCCGGCAGATAGGAAGATGACCGTGAGATCACGCTCGGGGTCGATCATCCATGCCGTCGAGGCACCACCGACCGCCGCGATACTTTGCGGTGATGCGGTGTGCCCGGTGGCGTTCAGGATGTGCCCACTCCCGCGAACATAACCACCGAGCAAGGTAAAGTGCGCCGGGAAATCGTCGAGGCCGCGCTCTTCGACCTCGAAGGCGATCGCATCATTAATCAAGCCCGGTGCATGGTCTTGCCGGGCATAGTCGAAGAGCGCGGGCGAGAGAACGCGCTGGCCGTGCGCCGTCCCGCGCCCCCGGAAGACTTCTGTAAAACGGAAGACATCATTGATCGTGGAATACGCATTCCCGCTCGGCATCTCCGCTTCCCCGGTAAGGAACTCGTTGAAAACGCGCAGAAGCATCGGTGTGGTGGGTCCCACATTCGCTTCAGTAAACGACACCGGAACCCGCCGAGGATCGTCGGTGGCGCACCCGAAGCTACTGTCCGTCATGCCCAACGGTGTGAACAAATCCTCTTGGGAAATACGATTGAAACCGCGCTTTTTCGGATCGGTATTGACGAGGATTTGGCCTAGCAGATCGTAGCCCAAGCCGGAGGTATAGATGCATTTGGTTCCGGGACTGTAGGCCGCCGGCAATGCGCACATCGCGGCAGCCTTAACCGCGAGGTTGCCGGCCTTGTCCAGTCCCAGCGGAGGCGGGACGAGACCGAACGGCAGCCCGGCGGTGTGTGCCAGCAACTGCCGTAGGGTCGCCCGCTGCTTGCCCAGTGCGCCAAAGCCGGGAACGAGGTCCGCGATGCGTGTATCGAGGCCGAAACGGCCTTCGTCGATTGCTTTGAGGACTAGCGTCGCGGTGTATGCCTTTGACATCGACATGAGCAGGTATCGGTCGTCACCTGATGGAGCGCGACCGGGGGCCACCGTTCCGAAGCTCGCTTGGTAAGCCACCTGACCGTGGCGGGCGACAAGGATCGAAGCACCAAAGTGCTTCCCGCTGTCGATGTCGGCCTCAATAGACGCGCCAAGCCGGGCGAGCGCATCCTTATTCAAACCAAACGAGGGCGGAGTGGGATTGGGGTTCATTGGGGTGCCTAGCCTTTCCTTGATAGTTGCCCGCCATCTCTATTGTTACGCCATTTTCCTGCTTAAGCGTGTTCACTGTCCAGCGATGCCCGGGCCTCTGGAAAACAGCACGCACCGACGGAGCGCTCACAGTTTCGGCGCACGTGGACGACTGGCGCAAGCCGATGCCGGCCGGCTGAGCCAACGTCCGTTTCCCACCCCATTGCTGACGCTACCGCCGCACGGCATCCGACGATGGTAGCGTTGAGGTGAGGTGTCGCGGGCCATGACGCAAAATCGTGACGGGCCAGCAGTGGTTCGCCTCGTGGTTGCCCTCGGCAGAGGTTGGGCAGCCGAGTTATTCATTTTTTGGGTGTGTAGTTGTTAGTTGGAAACCGCTTTCGCCGACGCCGGCTGAGCTTGACTTCGTCGCGGCCGAGGGCGTGGCGTCCCTACAATGCCACCGAGTTCAAGATTCCCCCGCAGCCGCCGGGTGAGCTATACAGGGTGTGAAACCCGATCCACCCACTTTTTGAGTTCCGCCACGTCGCGGCCCTTGGAGTAGATGCCGTAGGTGATCCCGAGGGGCGCATGCCCCAACAGCCGAGCGGCAGTCGCTTCCGGGCACCCCAGGCGCTCCAAGGCCGTCGTGAAGCTCTTCCGAAGCGAGTGGAACGTCTTGCCCTCGGGTATCTCGGCCTTCCGCATGAGGCGACCGAAGCGCACCGACAGGGCACTCGCCTTCGCCCCAGTCGGCGCGGTGATGTCCTTCAGCTTGGCGTGGACCGGCAACACCCGAGCAGCGTTCTTGGACTTGCCGGTCAACAGCACGAAGCACTCTTGTTCCCCGAGCACCTGACGCTCTGCCGCCATGCACTCGCTGAGGCGGAAGCCGGTGTAGATCGAAATCAGGAATAGGGGGCGAAGCTCCTCGTCCTCTGCGACCGCCTTGTAGGCCTTCACAAGCTCATCATCGCTAAAGAAGTCGTAGCTCTCCGCCGCCCTGCCCCGCTCGTCAGCTGCCTGGGTCAGGTCCTCGAAGGGGTTCCGAGGGCGCTCGTCGGCCGCCCTGTAGACCCACAGCCAAAGGTGCGACATGACCGTAGCGTACCGCTTGATCGTGTCCCGTGCCTTCCCCACCGACACGGCGTTCAGCCAGTCGAGCGCCTTGCTCCGGGTGACATCGTGTAGCGGCCTGTCTCCGTGATGCTCAATCCAAAGCTTTACAGTCGTGCCGTAGTTCGCCCCGGTGGTCATTGAACGCTTTGGGTTCTTCTCCAGGTACTCCTTGAGGACCTCGGAGACGACCTTGCGATCCTTCACGTGATCTCTGAACGCCTGGACGAAATCCGTATCCTCAGCATCGCCGCTTCGTTCGGCCCTATCGACCAACGCATCTAAAGCGGGGTTGGACATGTCTTCGCCGTCCACCACGTTGGTAAACACCGCTGGGCCAGCTTCCTTCAGCCGGGCACGGAAGGCGGCGTAGGAGCGTTCTCTAGGCCCCTCAGCAGGCCTCGTGGGGGCCAAGCCAAGTCGACGCTCTGCCAGTTCAATCTGAGCCTTGGCTATCGGGTGGAAGTCCCAGCGACGCTTACGGGCTTCATTGATGTCCGAGGTGTCGAGCGCCTTGCGAAGATACGGGCCTAGTTCACTTCGAAGGCGGCTCGGCACCGGCACACGGCAATACCAGCGGTTCCCGATCCGCTGAAGGTAGAGGGTGTCTTTGATGGCTTTGGACTTCGCCGGCATGGCTACAAACGTAGCTTCGGCGGGGCTCTGTAGGCAAGTCCTGTAGGCAACCAAAGTGCCTATAGGGCCTAAGCGGTGGCGCTCCCTAGGGGACTCGAACCCCTGTTTTCGCCGTGAGAGGGCGACGTCCTAGACCGCTAGACGAAGGGAGCGTTACTTACTTTATACTGCGATATACTCTACTATTACTCTTCCTACTTGCCAGTCAATTCCATTCGTCTAGCTCACCAAATCCAGCCCGCGAACGGACCTCGTTGGTAACCCTACCACCCTTAATCCCCTGCCCCTACTCACTTGGTAGGTAACCTGGGGGGTAGTCGCGTCCTAGACCGCTAGACGAAGGGAGCAGCGCGGCAGGCCGTCCGTATAGTCGGGCGTTGCTCGCACTGCAAGCCTTTCCTGCGCCTCGATGACAAAAGCTTCACACAGGCCCGAGCGACCGCCCCGGTCCCGTCGCGCCCGCCCTTGCGCAGGCCGGCCAACCCGCGAGTGCGATGTGGTCAAAAAGGCCCGCTTCGCCAGTGTTCCTGGGCCGCTTTCCCCCAATAGGGCCGTCCTTGCACGGGCCGGGGCGCCCGGCATTTCCCGAGCGGCCCCGGCAGCGTCCCGAGCTCGTGCTGGGATCGCTGCCCTAGGGCACCAGAACCCGGCGGCAGCCCCAGAACGCCACCGCGGCGCCAATCCTGGGGTCGGCCGGCAGCGGTCCCCGGGGCGATTCGCCCGAGTCACAAGGCTTTTCGCGAGAGGCCGGGAAGCCTTGGCCTCCACTCGTACAGTGTTAGCGAGCCGACATTCAGGCGGCCGGCGCACCGGCCGGGCCGGCCAGCGCCGGATAGTCGGTATAGCCCCTGGCGTCGCCGCCATAGAAGGTCGCGGTATCCGGCGTGTTCAGCGGCGCGTCGCGGCGCAGCCGCTCCGGCAGGTCGGGATTGGCTATGAAGAGCCTCCCGAAAGCGACGAGGTCGGCATCGCCCTTCTCGACCGCTTCGATGGCGAGCGCGCGGGTGAAGCCGTTATTGGCGATGTAGGCGCCGCGGAAGGCCTTGCGGAGCGCCTGATAGTCGAAGGGCAGATAGTCGCGCGCCTCGCGCGTCGCGCCCTCAACGACATGGATGAAGCCGATGCCGCGCTTGTCGAGCTCGCCGACGAGATAGCCGAACAGCTCCTGCGGATGCTTGTCGCGGGCATCGTTCGCCGGGCTGACCGGCGAGATCCTGATGCCGACGCGCCCCTTCGGAAAGACCTGGGCGACGGCATCGACCACCTCCAGCGTCAGCCGGGCGCGGTTCTCGATCGAGCCGCCATAGGCGTCGTCGCGCTTGTTGGAGCCGTCGCGCAGGAACTGGTCGAGCAGATAGCCATGGGCGCCGTGGAGCTCGATGCCGTCGAAGCCGGCCGCCTTGGCGTTCTCGGCCGCCCGGACGAAATCGGCGAGGATGCCGGGAATCTCGTCGAGCCGCAGCGCCCGCGGCTCGGAAACCTCGGTGAAGCCGCTCTCGATATAGGTCTTGGTGTTGGCCCGCAGGGCAGAGGGCGCGACCGGCGCCTGGTTGCCGGGCTGCAGCACGCTATGGCTGACGCGGCCGACATGCCAGAGCTGGGCGAAGATCACGCCGCCCTGCGCATGGACGGCATCGGTCACCGCCTTCCAGCCGGCGACATGCGCGTCACGATAGATGCCGGGCGTCCAGATATAGCCCTGGCCCTGCTGCGAGATCTGCGTCGCCTCGGTGATGATCAGCCCGGCCCCGGCGCGCTGGCGGTAATACTCGACATTCAGCGCGTTCGGCGCATCATCGTGCTTATTGGCGCGGTTGCGCGTCAGCGGCGCCATCACGACGCGGTTCTTCAGCGTGAGATCGCCGAGCTGGAAAGGCGTGAACAGCTTCGCGACGGAAGCGCTGGCGGAAGCACCGGAATGGCTCATCTTGACGGTCCTTGGGAGGCGGCCGGCCGGCCGGAGAGAGCGGAGACGACGCGCCGGCCTTGCGATCCGGGCCGCGCCTTGGGTTCTGAGATAGGGTCCGCCCGGCGAAATGACATGCCCGGGGAGGCTCGCACGGCAAAAAGCCAAAATCCATTCGCCGCGGAGGCATCGCGGGGATGAGCCTTCCGCAGACGCCGCTGAAGACGATGGCAACCGCCTCCGGCCAGGTGCTGCGCGGCAGCCGTCGCTGGCTCGGCGCCGGGCTGAAGGGGCTGGTCGCGCTCGTCTATCCGCCCGCCTGCATCGCCTGCCGGGCGGCGACGAGCGAGGCGCAAGGGCTCTGCGCCAGCTGCTGGGCCGGGATCGGCTTCATCGAGCGGCCCTTTTGCGAGCGCCTCGGCACGCCTTTCGAGGTCGATCTCGGCGTCGGGCTGGTTTCGCCCGCCGCGATCGCCGATCCGCCGGTCTTCGCCCGGGCCCGCGCCGCCTGCCGCTTCGACGGCACGGCCCGCGAATTGGTGCACCGGCTGAAATATGGCGACCGGCTCGAGCTCGCCTTGATGCTCGGCCGGATGATGGCGCAGGCCGGCCATGAGCTGACGGCAGAGTGCGACCTCGCCGTGCCGGTGCCGCTGCACCCCTTTCGCCTCTGGACGCGCCGCTTCAACCAGGCTTCCGCCTTGGCGGTGGTCGTGGCGCGGCAGTCCGGCCTGCCCTGCGAGCACCGGGCGCTCGCACGCGTCAAGCGGACGAAGCAGCAGGTCGGACTGACACGGGCGCAGCGCGGCGAGAACCTGCAGGGCGCCTTCAAGGTCCCGGCGGCGATGCGGCCGCGGCTCGAGGGCCGGCGCGTCCTGCTCGTCGACGACGTGCTCACCACCGGCGCGACCGCCAATGCCGCCGCCCGCGCCCTGCTGCGCGGCGGGGCGGCTGCCGTCGACGTGCTGACCTTCGCCCGGGTCGTGACGGAAAGCTGAGCCGGCCCTATATACGAAAGCCAGAGACAGCGACCGGACCCGAGCGATGCCGCAAGTCACGATCTACACCACGAGCTGGTGCCCCTATTGCCATGCCGCCAAGGCGCTGCTGACCAAGAAGGGCGTCGCCTTCGAGGAGATCGGCGTCGACGGCAAGCCTGAGCTGCGCCAGGCGATGACCGCGAAGGCCGGCGGACGTACCTCGGTGCCGCAGATCTTCATCGGCGACAGCCATGTCGGCGGTTCCGACGATCTTCACGCCCTCGATGCACAGGGCAAGCTCGACACTTTGCTAGCTGCCTGAACGGAGAGAGCCATGACCGGCACGCGCTTCATCGCCGCCTGCGTCCAGATGCGTTCGAGCCGCGATCCGCTGCGCAACCGCGACGATGCGGTGCGGATGATCGGCGAGGCCGTCGCCCAGGGCGCGCAATTCGTCCAGACGCCCGAGGTCACCAATCTCTGCGAGCGCGACACCAAGCGCCTGCGCGAGACCTGCCAGACCGAGGCGGAGCATGAGGTGCTCGCCGGACTGCGCGAGACTGCGCGCGACCGGAAGATCTGGCTGCAGATCGGCTCGGTCTCGGTCAAGGCTGGCGAGAAGATCGCCAACCGCGCCTATATGATCGACCCCGAGGGCAATATCGCCGCGCGCTACGACAAGATCCATCTCTTCGACGTCGATCTGCCCAATGGCGAGACCTGGCGCGAGTCGAACACCTTCAGCGGCGGCGTCGAGGCGGCCCTGGTCGAGACGCCCTGGGGGCTGGTCGGCATGTCGATCTGCTACGATGTCCGCTTCCCCTATCTCTACCGGGCGGAAGCGGAAGCCGGCGCCTTCATGCTGACCGCGCCGGCCTGCTTCACCCGCCAGACCGGCGAGGCGCATTGGCAGGTGTTGCAGCGCGCGCGGGCGATCGAGAACGGCGCCTTCATGGTCTCGGCCGCGCAGGGCGGCGTGCATGAAGATGGCCGCGAGAGCTATGGCCATTCGATCATCGTCGATCCCTGGGGCCGCGTCCTCGCCGAGGCCGGCAACGAGCCGGGCGTGATCCTCGCCGAGATCGACCTTGCCGAGGTCGCCAATGCGCGCGCCCGCATCCCCAGCCTGCGGCACACCCGCTCCTTCGCCGTCGAGACCTGGCAGGCCGAGCGCCCGCAGCGCGACGCGGCCGAATGACCCGGCGGGCTTGGCGCCTGAGGCGCCAGGCCCCATTTCAAGTGATCGAACTCCCAAAACGTTTCGGCACGCCGCGCAGTGCGGCGCCCGAACCAGAGAAGACATGATCCGCTACGCCCTCATCTGCGACAATGGCCACGGCTTCGAGAGCTGGTTCGCCAGCTCCTCCGGTTTCGACGAGCAGGCCAGACGCGGCCTCGTCGCCTGCCCGTTCTGCGACAGCATCAAGATCGAGCGCGGGGTCATGGCCCCTGCGGTCGCGCGCACGGACCGCGGCCCGCGCCCGGCCGAGCAGGCTGAACCGGCCGAGGCGCCCGCCGCCGCTGCCCCGGCAACGCCGGCACCGGCTCCCGTCGCGCTGATGGGAGACAAGGAAGTCGCCTTCCGCGCAATGCTGACCGCCCTGCACGAGCATGTCGCCAAGAATGCCGAACATGTCGGGCCGCGCTTCGCCGAGGAGGCGCTGAAGATCCATCACGGCGAGAGCGAGGGCCGCGCCATCTATGGCGAGGCGACGGCCGAGGATGCGAAGATGCTGAACGAGGAAGGCGTCGACTTCCTGCCGCTGCCCAAGCTCCCGGGCGCGAGGAACTAGCCCTTTCCCCGATCAAACGGACCGGTCATCCCGGGCGAAGCGAAGCGTAGACCCGGGATCCATGCCAGAGCCTGTCCGTAGAGGTTCAGACATGGATCCCGGATCCACGCGGCTTCGCCGCTTGTCCGGGATGACTCCGGAGCTGTCGTTCGCAACGCTGCGCTTGCAATGCTCGCGTCACGGGCATATACCCGCACCCATGTCCTCGCCCTGCATCTGCACGACCCTGCGCTCGGCCTCGCGGCGGATGATCGCCTTCTATGACGAGGCGATCGCGCCGGTCGGGGTCAACATCGCGCAGTTCAGCCTGATGCGCTCGATCGCCCGCATCGAGCCAGCGACGCTGACCGAGCTCGGCCACCGCGTCGACCTCGACCGTTCGACCGTCGGCCGCAATGTCCGCGTGCTCGAGAAGATGGGCCTGGTCGTGCTCGGGCGCGGCGAGGACCAGCGAGAAGCGACCGTTCAGCTCTCCGATGCCGGGCGCCAGGTCCTGGCCGATGGCGCCCCGCTCTGGGACGGCGCCCAGAAGGCCCTCGACGATCGACTTGGGGCCGATTTCATGAAGCAGCTGCGCTCCGCCCTCGACTCACTCTGATTTTCTCAACTCAAATGCGGGCACCTACCCGCGACAGGAAGCCGCCATGCAACCGGACCTCGCCGCCCCGCCCGTTCCCTCAGGCCTTGCTGGCGCCCTCGCCCGCCGTGGCATCCATTACGGCTGGGTCGTCGCCGCCGTGACCTTCCTGACCATGCTGGTGACCGCGGGCGCGGTCGGCGCGCCCGGCGTGCTGATCGGGCCGCTGCAGAAGGAGTTCGGCTGGGCGACCTCCGAAATCTCCTCGGCGCTGGCGATCCGGCTCGCGCTGTTCGGCCTGATGGGCCCGTTCGCCGCCGCCTTCATGAACCGCTTCGGCGTGCGGCCCGTGGTCGCCGTCGCGCTCACCTTGATCGCCGCGAGCATCCTCGGCTCCTTCGCCATGACCGAGCTCTGGCAGCTGATGCTGCTCTGGGGCGTCGTGCTCGGCTTCGGCACCGGCATGACCGCCATGGTGCTCGGCGCGACCGTCGCGACGCGCTGGTTCTCGCACCGGCGCGGCCTCGTCGTCGGCCTGCTGACGGCGAGCACCGCGACCGGCCAGCTCGTCTTCCTGCCTCTGCTCGCCTGGCTGACCGACCAGGTCGGCTGGCGCTCCGCCATGCTGCTGGTGCTCGGGCTGATCGTCGTCGCGGCGCTCGCCGTGCTCGCCCTGATGCGCGACCGACCGGTCGACGTCGGACTCGCGCCCTATGGCGAGACAGCGCTGGTGCCCGCGCCGGCCACGCCGACAAGCCTTGCAGCGATGCTCGTCTCGCCGCTCATCGCACTGCAAGAAGCTGCACGGACGCGCACCTTCTGGGTGCTGTTCGGCACCTTCTTCGTCTGCGGCGCCAGCACCAACGGGCTGGTGCAGACGCATTTCATCGCACTCTGCGGCGATTACGGCATGGCCGCGGTGACGGCCGCGGGCGTGCTCGCCGTGATCGGCATCTTCGATTTCCTCGGCACGGTCGGCTCGGGCTGGCTCTCGGACCGCTATGACAGCCGCTGGCTGCTGTTCTGGTATTACGGCCTGCGCGGCCTCTCGCTGCTCTATCTGCCCTTCACCGGCTTCTCGTTCTACGGCCTCGCTCTGTTCGCGGTCTTCTACGGGCTCGACTGGGTCGCGACCGTGCCGCCGACAGTGAAGCTCGCAGCCGACCGCTTCGGCGAGAAGGCGAACCTCGTCTTCGGCTGGATCTTCGCCGGCCACCAGCTCGGCGCCGCCTTCGCCGCCTATGGCGCCGGCTTCAGCCGCACCGTCTATGACAGCTACCTGCCGGCCTTCTTCATCGCCGGCGCACTCTGCCTCTTCGCCGCCGCCTTCTGCATCACCATGCGCAGCGGCAAGGCCGGCGCGCTGGTGGCGAAGCCGGCCTGAGCCAGGGCGAGGCCGATCAGGCCGCCCGGCCCGGCCTCGCTTCGAGCTGGCGCCGGGTCGCCCGCGCCAGCCGGCGCACGCCCTCGGTCAGCACCTCCGGCGCCGAGCGGGTGAAATTCACCCGCATTGCGCTCTTCAGGGCGCCGTCGGGATCGAAGACGCTCGACGGCACGAAGGCGACCTTCTCCTGGAGGGCATGGGCGTAGAGCGCGTCGGTGTCGATCTCGGGCGTCTTCGCCCGCATCCAGACGAACATGCCGCCGGGTGGCACCTCCCATTCGAACCAGTCGGAGAGATGCTCGCTCGCCGCCGCGCAGAGCACGTCGCGCCGCTCGCGATAGGTCGCGACGATCTTCGGCACGTGCTGCGCCTCGAAATCGCTCTCGATCATCTCCAGCGCCAGCGCCTGCGTCAGCAGGCTGGAGGCGATGTCGGTCGACTGCTTGACCAGCGCAAGCGCCGCGATCAGCGAGGCCTCGGCGACGATCCAGCCGACGCGCAGGCCCGGCGCCAGGCTCTTCGACAGCGTGCCGAGATAGATCACCGGCCCGTCATAGGCGCCGTTCGGCTGGCGCTGCGCATGATGGGCGAGGATGCCGGGCCCGGCCGGCCCGTCGAACTGCAGTGGCAGATAGGGATCGTCCTCGAGCAGCCAGGTCCCGGCGGCCAGCACCTTGTCGAGCAGCGCGGCCCGCTCCTCCTGCGAGACGAGCACGCCGGTCGGGTTGGAATAGTTCGGCACGGCATAGACGAACTTGGCCTGCCGCAGCGCCGCGTCCTGGCCGGGCGCCTGCAGGCTCCAGTCGAGTTTCTCATAGCGCGGCGCGCGTGGCCGCCAGGCGTCGAGCGCGCCGAGATAGGTCGGGAACTGCGAGACGATCAGCTCGCCGGGATCGACCAGGAGCTTGCCGACGAGATCGAGCCCCTGCATCGCGCCAGTAGTGAGCAGCACGTTTTCGGGGCCGAAGCGGCGCCCGCTCGCCGCCGAGACGCGCTCCGCCACGGCCGCCCGCAGCGCCGGCAAACCCTCGATCGGCCCGTATTCGAGGATCGCCGAACCCCAGCGGGTCAGGGCCCGCTCCTGCGCCGCTGCCATCGCCTCGACCGGGTAGAGCTCGGCCGCCGGCAACCCGCCGGCGAGGCTGACGAAATCGGCCTGGCCGCCGATCGCCATGAACTGCTGGGTGATGCTGTTGCCGGTCGAAAGCCAGCTGGCGAGCGCCGGACGGCCGACGCGCGGTTGGGATTGGGACATGCTTCTCACTGCGACTGCGGATAGCGGGCTGCTGATGGTCGCGGCGACCCTACAGAGCCTCCCGCTCCCGGGAAACCACCCCGGGCGCATGGCGCCGCCCCGGCCCGGCAGTGGCCAGCGGCGGCCGGCCGGGGCATAAGCGCGGAAAAGGGGAGCAGAAGACCATGCGCATCGTCGACGTCCGCGAGATCACGCAACCGATCGCCTCGCCGATCCGCAATGCCTATATCGACTTCTCGAAAATGACGACGAGCCTCGTCGCCATCGTCACCGACGTCGTCCGCGACGGAAGCCGCGTCGTCGGCTACGGCTTCAACTCGAACGGCCGCTACGGCCAGGGCGGGCTGATCCGCGAACGCTTCGCGCCGCGCCTGCTGGAAGCCGAGGCGAAGAGCCTCATCAATGACGCCGGCGACAATCTCGATCCCGATCGCTGCTGGGCGGCGATGATGAAGAACGAGAAGCCGGGCGGCCATGGCGAGCGCTCCGTCGCCGTCGGCACGCTCGACATGGCGATCTGGGACGCCACCGCCAAGATCGCCGGCAAGCCGCTCTTCCGCCTGCTCGCCGAGCGCCATGGCCGTGAGGCCGACCCGAAGGTCTTCGTCTACGCCGCCGGCGGCTACTATTATCCCGGCAAGGACGACGCGCAACTGCGCGCCGAGATGCGCTCCTATCTCGACCGCGGCTATCGCGTCGTGAAGATGAAGATCGGCGGCGCCCCGCTCGCCGAGGACCGGCGCCGGATCGAGGCGGTGCTGGCCGAGATCGGTGGGGATGCTCAGCTCGCCGTCGACGCCAATGGCCGCTTCGATCTGGAAACCGCCGTCGCCTATGCCAAGGCGATGCGCGACTATCCGCTGTTCTGGTACGAGGAGGCGGGCGACCCGCTCGACTACGCCCTCCAGGCTGCCCTCGCCGAGTTCTATCCGGGCCCGATGGCGACCGGCGAGAACCTCTTCAGCCATCAGGACGCCCGCAACCTCCTGCGCTATGGCGGCATGCGGCCGGATCGCGACTGGCTGCAATTCGACTGCGCCCTCTCCTACGGGCTGTGCGAGTACCAGCGCACGCTCGCCGCGCTGAAGGTCGCCGGCTGGGGCTGGGATCGCTGCATCCCGCATGGCGGCCACCAGATGTCGCTCAATATCGCCGCCGGCCTCGGCCTCGGCGGCAATGAGAGCTATCCTGACCTGTTCCAGCCCTATGGCGGCTTCCCCGACTCGGTTCGGGTCGAAAACAGCTTTATCACCATGCCGGACCTGCCGGGCATCGGCTTCGAGGGCAAATCCGACCTGATCAAGGTGATGCGCGAACTGGCGGAGTAGCATCCGCGCCTCTTTCCACCGTCATGGTCGGGCTTGTCCCGACCATCCACGTCTCCGGCAGTCGAAGACGACGCTCAAGACGTGGATGCTCGCCACAAGGGCGAGCATGACGTCGAGGCTAGGTCCCAGCTCATCCCGAGCGGCAGCCGCGCCCCCTCATCCCAAGGTCTGAGGCGACCTTTCGCTCCCACTGGCGTTATCTTCGCTGCAGTGCAACAATCAGTTTGCACGAGCTCAAAGACGGCACGGCAGGGAGCGACCATGAACGCGATCGATCCGCTTCGGAACCAGACCCAGCGCGACAAGCCCTGGATCTTCCGGACCTATGCCGGCCATTCCGACGCGGCTGAATCCAACAAGCTCTACCGGACCAATCTCGCCAAGGGCCAGACCGGCCTCTCCGTCGCCTTCGACCTGCCGACCCAGACCGGCTACGACCCTGACCATGTCCTCTCGCGCGGCGAGGTCGGCAAGGTCGGCGTGCCCGTCACGCATCTCGGCGACATGCGGACCCTGTTCGCTGAGATCCCGCTGGCGCAGATGAACACCTCGATGACGATCAACGCGACGGCGGCCTGGCTGCTCTCGCTCTATATCGCCGTCGCCGACGAGCAGGGCGCCCCGCGCCCGGCTTTGCAGGGCACGACCCAGAACGACCTCGTCAAGGAATACCTCTCGCGCGGGACCTATGTCTTCCCGCCGCGCCCCTCCATGGCGCTGACCACCGACATCGTCGTGTTCACGGCCCGCGAGCTGCCGAAATGGAACCCGACCAATGTCTGCTCCTACCATCTGCAGGAGGCCGGCGCCTCGCCGGTGCAGGAGCTCTCCTTCGCACTCGCGACCGCGATCGCCCTGCTCGACTCGATCAAGGCCCGGCCGGAGGTCTCGGCGGAGGAGTTCGGCAGCGTCGTCGGCCGCATCTCGTTCTTCGTCAATGCCGGCATGCGCTTCGTCACCGAGCTCTGCAAGATGCGCAGCTTCGTCGAGCTCTGGGACGAGATCACGCTCGGCCGCTATGGCGTCACCGAGGAGCAGCATCGCCGCTTCCGCTATGGCGTGCAGGTCAATTCGCTCGGGCTGACCGAGCCGCAGGCCGAGAACAATGTCTACCGCATCCTGATCGAGATGCTGGCGGTGACGCTCTCCAAGAAGGCCCGCGCCCGCGCCGTCCAGCTTCCGGCCTGGAACGAGGCGCTCGGCCTGCCCCGCCCCTTCGACCAGCAATGGTCGCTGCGCATGCAGCAGGTCCTGGCCTACGAGACCGACCTGCTCGAATTCGGCGACATCTTCGACGGCTCGACCGTGATCGACAGCAAGGTCGCCGAGCTCAAGGCGGCAGCGCTCGAGGAGCTGGCGAAGATCGACGCCATGGGCGGGGCACTCGCTGCGATCGAGACCGGCTACATGAAGCAGGCGCTGGTCGAGAACGGCGCGCGCCGGATCGAGGCGATCGAGCGCGGCGAGCAGATCGTCGTCGGCGTCAACAAGTTCACCAACAGCGAGCCCTCGCCGCTCTCGGCCGGCGAAGGCAATGTCGTCACCGTGCCGGACTCGGTCGAGATCGAGGCGGTCGGCCGGCTGAAGGCCTGGCGCTCGGCCCGCGACGCCAGGGCGGCCGAGGCCGCGCTGGCAGAACTGGCGAGCGCGGCCAAGGAGGCCCGCAACGTCATGCCGGCCTCGATCGCCTGCGCCAAGGCCGGCGTCACCACCGGCGAATGGGCGCAGACCCTGCGCGAGATCTTCGGCGAGTACCGCGCCCCGACCGGCGTCGACACCACCAGGCTCGGCGACGATGCCGGTCTCGCCACCGTCAAGGCCGCCGTCGCCCGCGCCACCGAAAAACTCGGCCGCACGCCGCGCTTCCTCGTCGGAAAGCCCGGCCTCGACGGCCATTCGAACGGCGCCGAGCAGATCGCGGTGCGCGCCCGCGACGCCGGCATGCAGGTCTCCTATGGCGGCATCCGCCAGACGCCCGAGGAGATCGTGACGCAGGCCAAGGAGACCGAGGCCGACATCATCGGGCTCTCGATCCTCTCCGGCTCGCATCTGCCGCTGGTGCGCGACGTCACCGCCCGCCTGCGTGTCGCCGGCATGGACGTGCCCGTCGTGGTCGGCGGCATCATCCCGCCCGACGACGAGAACGCGTTGCGCAATATGGGCGTCGCCCGGGTCTATACGCCCAAGGACTTCGCGCTCGACGGCATCATCGCCGATGTCGCAGGGCTGGCGGCGAAGGAGCGCTGACGCCCGCCGCGTCCCCCGGGGAGCCGGCTACCTGGCCCCTTTCAGCAGCCCCTGCTCGGCCGCCGGGTCGAGCGGGCCTTCCGCTCCACGATCCAGCAGGAAGGCCTCGGCCAGCGCGCCGCCGCTCGCCGGCTTGTAGCCTGCGGTCTCCGGCGGGTTTGCGGCGACGAGTTCGGTGTGCCAGCCCTGCCCGTCCCGGCAGTCGATCCCGTTCCAACCCGACACACCCTGGCCGGTACCGGTAACGGTGTACTCCCGGCAGAGACGGCCATCGGCGAGCTTGTGCGAGGCGATGATGCGCAGGTTGCCGGCTGGCAGAGCGACCGCGCCGCCGCTCGCCACCGTGTCGAGCGCCGCGCTCAGCGCAGCCCGGTCGAGACCAGCGACCGCGATGCCGGCCGTTCCTTGTCCCCCGCGTCCGGCGAGATAGCCGGCGACGCCGCCCGCCACCAGGAGGAAGCTCGCCGCCAGCGTCCGCCGGCGATCACCGTCAGCTGCGGCTGGACGGGCGCGGGGCGGGCATCGGCGGCGGCGATCGCGGCCAGGAGCCGCTCCGGCACAGCCTCCGGCTTCGGCTCGCCCTCGGCTTCGAGCAGGAAGCGCGTCTCGGCGAGGATCGCGAAGCGCTCGGCCAGTTCGGGATCGGCCGTGACCAGCGCATGCAGCCGCTCGGCCTCGCCGGCGGAAAGCTCGCCATCGGCCAGGGCGATCAGCATCTCGTCGGAGACTTCGGGCTTCGTCATTTCGCTTCCATTCCCAGTCTTGCCGCCAGACCTTGCCGCGCCCGAGACAGGCGGCTCATTACCGTGCCTATCGGGATCGCCAGTTGCTTCGAGGCGTCGCGATAGCTGCAGCCCTCGACGCAGATCAGCATCAGCAGCCGGCGATGCTCCTCGGGCATCTGCGCCAGCGCCTGCTGGACGGAATCGACGGTCAGCGCGACCTCGTTCACCTGCCGCCCATCCTCGCCGGGCAGATCGAGATGGGCATCGATTTCCTCGGTACGCCCCTCGCGCTGGCGCTTGCGCAGCGCATCGACCCAGAGATTGCGGGCGATGCTGAACAGCCAGGCATCGAGCCTGGTACCCTCCTGAAACTGCGCCTGCGCCTTCAGCGCCCGCTCGCAGCTCGCCTGCGCGAGATCGTCCGCCTCGCTGGCCGAGCGCGTCAGCGTCATCGCGTAGCGACGCAGGCGCGGCAGCAACGAGACCAGTTCCGTCGCGAAGGGAGAGAGCCCGCCTGCCGTTCCCGGCAGCGGGGGGCCGCTGGCTATCTGGCCTGGTCGCATATCCGACATCGGCTTTTCTCGGTTTCGCTGGCGTCTACAGCGGGCAGGATAGGCTGCCCCAGCCGAAGACCGGGTCCCGTCCGGGAGCGCCGAGGTCCCTGGCCTCCGCCGAAAGCGCGGCGAGCAGCGCCTGCGGCTGCGCCTTCTCGTCCTGCATCCGGCGATGAGCGAAGGCGAGCGTCACCAAGGGCGCGGCATAGGAGGTGCCCGAACGGGGCGGCGCGGGCCGCATCGCCTTGTCCGGGAACTGGACGCGGACGCCCGGCGCCGCGAAGGCGAGATGCTCGCCGCGATTGGCCCGCGCATAGACCTTGCCGTCCCGGTCGATCGCAGTCACCGCCACCGCCCAGGGATAGGCGGCGGGATAGAGCGGCTCGGCGCCCGGCCCGCCATTGCCCGCTGCCGCGACCAGAACCGTGCCGCGACCATACATCAGGCTGCCGATCCGCTCGACCAGCGCATTGGCTGGCCCGGCGAGGCTGAGGTTGACGACCGGCACCTGCCGCCCGGCCAGCAAATCGAGCGCGGCGGAAAGGTCGAAGCTGTCGGCATTGGCACTGCCGCCACGCCGGTGGAAGGCATCGACCGCGACGATGCGCGCGCCCTCGCCGCCCGTCCCCCGGGTCAGGAGGATCGCGACATCGGTCCCGTGCGCATCGCCTGCCGGCTTGTAGCCCGGCTCGCGCACGCTCTCGGTCTCGATCCCCCTGCCTGCGAGGGCCGGATGGGCGAGGTCGACGCCCGTATCGACCATGCCGATCGTGCCGCGCGCAACGCAGGACCCGGCGATGCGCGCCTCCGGCGCCAGCAGGGAGAAGCAGCGACTATCCGGGCATGGCGCCGCGACGCCGCGATAGAGATGGTTGAGATCGACCAGCGCCGCCGGAAACAGCGTACGCACCCGCTCCACCGCCCGCGCCGTGGAGAGGCGCCGCGGCACGCGCATGCGCACCGTCAGATTGCCGACGAGGCCGAGACTGCGTTGCGCGACCGGGCGAAACCCTTCCTCGCGCAACCGGGCGATATCTGCCTCGGTCAACCCCGCCGCCACGATCTCCCGTGGCACGGCCTGAACCGCCGGGCGCTGCGGGCGCGCCGAGCGCTGGCTCTGTCGCGGCGTGCTTTGCCCGATCCCGAACAAACCGAACAGATTGAAGGAGCGGATATGGCGCCCGCTGCTGCTGCGCTCGCCGCTGCCGCCACCGCCCCCTCCGGAACTGCC
>NZ_JAWDID010000053.1:0-35452 GCF_032464875.1 Allobosea rubneri | reverse complement strand
AGAGCGGAAAATACGCCTCGATCCGCGCCATCTGGCGCTCGCTCAACAGAAACAAATCACCCATCACGGTACCCTCCCGGACACCGTGAATCACATCTCAAACCAAATTAATAGGTCCTGAACCTAGTCGTCGACGTGATCATGACCGCCGATCCGCCCCGGCCGCCAGTAGCCCTCCGAAGCGATGCTCTCCTTCGGCAGTCCCGCCTGGACGAGGTGGTGCCGCCAGGAGCGAACATTGCTCGTCTCGCCCATCAGATAGGCCTGGCCGCGCCCGCTCGGCAGCGCCAGCGACCGCAGCGCGTCCAGTACCAGCGCATTCGGGCCGGGCGCCAGGCCATCGCGGGCGAGCCAGCGGCAGGTGAGTGTCGCCGCTGTCTCGATCGCGACCTCGTCCTGAGCCGAGGCGGTCTCGATCAGGGCGTGGACGACCGAGCCGGCGGGCATCGTCTCGAGCATGTGCAGCATCGCCGGCAGGCCGGTCTCGTCGACGCAGAACAGGTGCCAGTCGGCGCCCGCTGCAACGACGCTGCGCCCGCGCGGACCCTGCACGAGCAGCGTGTCGCCGGGGCGGGCCGCCTTTGCCCAGCTCGGCGCCGGCGTCGTCCCGTGCAGGACGAAATCGATGGCGAGCCGCTTCGCCCCCCGGTCGAACCAACGAATGGTGTAGTCGCGCCGGCCGGTCTCGCCGCCGGGCAACGGCATGCGCAGGATCAGGGCCTGGCCGGGCCGGTAGTCGAGTTGGTCGAGCGTTTCGGCCGTGAAGACGACGCGGCGCAGGCGCGGGGCGACGTCGAAGGCCTCGACGACGGAAAGATGCCATTCGTCGAGGGCAGGGCGGGTCGGCTTGGGCGTGTCGGTCATGGCAGCGAACTCCAGTAGACGCCGTCGAGCGGGAAGGGCTGGAAGCGCGCATGCAGCTCGCGCAGCAGCCCCTCGGGGTCGAGATCGGCGAAGAGGGCAGGGTGCAGCCATTTGGCGAAAGCCTGCACCGCCGCGACATTGAAAGGCGAATTATAGAAATGATGCCAGACGGCATGGGCTCGCCCATCGCGGATCGCCTGAAGTTCGGCGATCCCGGCGCGTGCCATCGAGCGTTTCAGGCTCTCCTGCGCCACGCCCGCCGGCACACCGGCACCGAGCGCGAGCCATGGTCGCGAGCCGGCGGAGGCGAGATCGCCGATTGCCGTGCCGATATAGACCTGCGGCGGGTTGGCGATAAGCCATTCGAGGCTGACCGTGCCGGCTTCGCCCGGCACCATTGCCTCGGCGATGTTGACGCCGCCGGCCGCCGTGACGAACCGGCCGATCATGCCGCGCGTCATCGTCTCGCAGCAGCTCGAATCGAGGCCGACGCGACTCTCGACGAAGACACCGACAGGAGCGGGTTTCGCTTGCGCCAGCCGCTCCGTGACCTGCGCCAGCGCGGCCCGCCAGACGGCGTTGAATTCGGCAGCCTCGCGCTCGCGGCCGAGCGCCTGCCCGAGCACCTCCATCGATCGCGGGGTATTGGCCAGCGGGTCGCTGCGGAAGTCGATGAAGAGGATGACGGTGCCGGTCGCCTCCAGAGCCCTGATAACCTCGCCGGAGCGGGTATCGGGACCATGGCCGCCAATGCCGAAGATCGCGACCTGCGGCCGGAGCGCGATCGCCCGCTCCAGGCTGAAGCTCTCCTTGGCGGTGCGGCCGATCCTGGCAATGCCGGCGATGCCCGGGAAGCGTTCGCGATAGCGGGCATAGCTCGCCGGGTCGACATTCTCGTAATCGCCCATCATGCCGACCACGCGGCCGACCGGGTCGTCCCGGTCGAGAATGGCGAGGGCGGGAATATAGCGGCCCTCGCCGATGATGATGCGCTCGACCTTGTCGGGAACGGTGACCGTCCTGCCGGCGAGGTCGGTAATCTGCTTCGCACCCGCCGAGGCGGGTGCGAGCAGGAGCGCTAGGCAAAGCAGGACGCTGCGCAGCATGGCGTTGGGCTTCCGGGTGAGCTTCGGGCGGGAGCTAGAAGTCGACCTGCGCGGAGACCACGAAGGTCCGGGGCGCGCCGACGGCCAGGAAGCCGCGCGCGGCCGATGCCCAGTACGAGGCGTCGAACACGTTCTCGACGCCGGCCCTGACCACCACCGGCTTGCCGGCCGGTCCGGTGAACGCGTAGCGCAGGCCGACGTCGAACCGCGTCCAGTCAGGCACCGACTGCGTGTTGGCCTGGTCGTAGAACATGCTGCTCGTGTAGATCATCCGGCCGGTGACGGTGAGGCCCTGCACCCAGGGAAGATCGTACTCGCCATAGAGATTGATCGCCGTTCTCGGGATGCCCGGCGCGGTCTTGCCATCGAGCAGGCCGCCTGCCGTGCTGGCGAGCTCGGCATGCATGAAGGTGACGCCGCCGAGCAGCCTCAGGCCCTGCAAGGGCTCGCCGAACATGGTGAGCTCGAGACCGCGATTGACCTGGAGGCCGCTGACCGAGAAGCGGTTCGTGGCCGGGTCGGTGAAGCCGTTGGGCTGCCGAATCTCGAAGAGCGAGGCCGTCATGGCGACGGTCCCGAAATCGTACTTGATGCCGACCTCGGTCTGCTTGTTGACGACCGGCGCGAACACCTCGCTCGCGTTGACGGCCCTCGCCGGAGGGCTCGGCCCTTCGGTCAGGCCCTCGATGTAGTTGGCATAGACGGAGAGCTTGTCGGTCGGGCGCACCAGTGCTGCGATCGCCGGGCTGAAGCGTCCTTCCTGATAGTTGGAGGCGCGCGCGCCCTGGGTGGGGACCGGGCGCGTGACGTAGCTCTTCAGGTCGATGTCCTGATAGCGCCCGCCGAGCGTGACCTGGATCCGGTCGCCGGCCATCGACAGCGTGTCGGCCACCGCGATGCTGCGCAGATTGAGGCTCGTGAAGAGCGGCTGCTGGTTGGACCTCGGGAAGCCGATCGTGCTGACCGAGCCGCGCGGCAGATGCACCGGCGCATAGATATTCGTCGGGAAGCTCGGCAGCGCGACGGGGAAGAAGCCGCGCGAGTAGTTCTCGTTGATCGCCTGCGAGGCGGAGATGTTGAACTGGTGGCTGATGAACCCGGTCTGGAATTTCGAGCGCAGGCCGACCTCGCCTGAAAAGCCCTGCAGCTCCAGCGGCATGATGGTCAGGCTGTTCGTGGCGCGGCCGTCGGAGTTGGTGATCCGGTAGTACGACGACAGGAAGTCCTCGCGATAGCGGCTGGCGCCGGCCGCGGCATAGATCGTGGTGTCAGGGAGCAAGTCGAACTCCATCCGGCCGGCGACCATGTTGTACCGGCTGTCGATGTATTCGAGCGAGCTCGAGGTGTTCTTGCGGCCGTTCGGGGCCTTGGGGATGACGATGCCGGGCGCCACCTCGTTGAACAGGGATGTCGGGGCCGTGACGTTCTGGGTCGAGTGCGCGAAGTCCAGCGAGGCCCGGAAGCGGTCGCCCCGGTAGTCGAGGCCGAGCGAGGCGTTGCCGACCTCGATGTCGTTCTTGTCCAGCGCCGTGTTGCCCTGGCGGTAGGAGCCGTTGAAGCGGACGCCCCACTCCTTCGACGCGCCGAAGCGGCGGCCGAGGTCGAGATGCGTCCAGAGCTGCGAGTCGCTGAGATAGGTGGTGGTGACGCGGGTCAGGGGCTCGTCGAAGGCGCGCTTGGGGATGAGGTTGATCGTGCCGCCGATGCGGGCGACGCCGCCGTTCAGCAGCGCGGTCGGGCCCTTCAGGATCTCGACGCGCTCGATGCCTTCGACGAAGCTGCGGCGCGGATTGGCGATGTAGGCGAGGCCGTCAAAGGCGGTGTCGAGATTGACGACCGAGAAGCCGCGAATGAAGAAGGAATCGCGCTCGCTGAACGCCGGAGCATCGTTGCGCACGGACGGGTCGTTCTGCACGACGTCGGCGAGCGACCGGGCCTGCTGGTCCCGCATCAGCTTGTCGGTATAGCCCGTCACGTTGAACGGCGTCGTCATCACCGAGCGGTTGCCGAAGAAGCCGAGCCTCGTGCCGGTCCCGACCTGGCCGCCCGCGTAGGGAACGGGAGGCTGACCGATCGTTCCGGTCGGCGGTGGCAGCCCCGCGCCGTCGACGACCACCTCGTCGAGCGCGATCGCACCGGCCGGCGCCGCACCGGCGGCGCCCGGCGCCCGCCGAGCCTCGACCGTCACCGAGCGCGCGCCGGTGAAGCGATAGGTCAGGGTCGTGCCGGCGAGCAGCTGCTGCAAGGCCGCTTCCGGGGAGGTTGCGCCCGAGACCGCGCTCGAGCGCTTGCCGGCGGCGAGCGAGGACGGCACGAAGATCTCGATCCGGGTCTGGCGCGAGAAGGCGATCAGCGCCGAGGAGAGCGGCTGCGCCGGGATCGAGATGCTGGTGCTGGCGGCCGGGGGCGTCTGGGCGAGCGCAGGGATGGAATGGAGCGAGGCGAGGGCGGAGCTGGCGAGCAGGGCCGTGACGAGCGTCGACCGCCGGAAGCGCCCGCCGGCCAAAGTTGCGTTGTTCATGTCGGCAAAGTCCCCGTCCGCAATCCTGCGGAGCGCCGCTGTGGCGCTCCCTCGCTGGGGAAGACGCTGGCGTAGCGAAAAGTAATTAGGCCGGTGCGCGGATTTTTCTCACCAGGCCACGAGGGCGGCGAAATAGCCGGTCGCGCGCAGCAGCCGCAGGTCGAGATTGCGGGCGATGGTCTCGAGCGCCGCATCGGGGCGCTTGGCGTCGAACACCGCCGTGACGCGCCGCTTGCCGAGCTCGCCGCCGAGCAGCTGGACATGACCGCGGCGGTAGCGACCAAGCTCGCTCAGCACGGTGTCGAGCGGGGCGTCGTGGAAGACGATCTGGTCCTGCCGCCAGGCCTGCACCGCATCGAGGTCGGCCATGCGGACCGGCGAGACGCCGCGTCCATCATAGCTGACCTCCTGGCCGGCACTGACGCCGACCGCCGCCCCGCCGCCGGCGCTGACTGCGACCTTGCTCTCGGTGACCACCACCGAGACCCTCTCGCTCGGCGCGATCTTGACGTCGAAGGCGGTGCCGAGCACCGCGATCTGCCCTTGTCCGGCGCTGACGACGAACGGCCGCGTCTCGTCCCTTGCGACGCTGAAGAAGGCCTCGCCGGTAACCAGCCTGACGGCGCGACGCGCGCCGTCGATTTCGACATCGATGGCACTGCCCGGCCCGAGCTCGACCCGCGAGCCGTCGGCCAGCGCGATCGTGCGGCGCTCGCCGATCGCGGTTCGGTGATCGGCGAACAGTCCCGGCGGCTGCAAGCGCAGGCTGGCCGTGACGGCGAGCAGCAGCATTGCGGCGGCGGCGAGCGGTTGCCAGAGCGGCCGCGGCCTGCGCCGGGGAGCGGTGACGACTGCGGCAGGCGTCGCGAGCTTCGGCGGCGCCAGCTGATCGAGCGCCCCCCAGATCGCTTCGAGCTCGCGCCAGGCCCGTTCATGCGCCGGGTCTGCCCTTCGCCATGCGGCAAAGGCGGCGCGATCGGCCTCCGAGGCCTGCTCGTCGCGCAGTCGGACGAACCAGGCGATGGCGGCATCGTCGATCGTGTCGGCCGGATCCGGTTCCATCAGCGGGCCGGCCCGGGCCGCGAGGCCGGTTTTCGCAGACGCATCGCGCGCCAAAACTCCATCTGGCCGCTCTTCGGCCCTGTCCTGATTCTCTAGACGATCCGGCACGGAAAACTAATTAGCGCCCAGGGAATTTTTCTCCCGCACGCGCTGCCGCAGCAGGCGCATGGCGTTGGCGAGATGGACCATTACGGTGTTGCGCGAGATCCCGAGACGCTGGGCGATCTCGGCGTAGCTCAGCTCTTCGAACTTGTGCAGCAGCAGCACCTCGCGGCTGCGCGGGGGCAGGGCGGCGAGCTCCTGCTCCAGATCCGCGAACCTTTCCTGCTCGACCAGCCGGGCTTCGGCGGACGGGCCCGGGTCGGGGATCGCCAGGGCATCCGGCTCTTCGACTGCGAACAGCAGCCTGCTGCGCTGCTCTCTTCGCCAATGGTCTATGGCAATGCTGTCGGCGGCGCGACTGAGATAAGCGCTGGGATCACGAAGCTCGGCGCGTGGCGCCCGCAGCAGGCGCAGGAAAAGCTCCTGCACGGCGTCCGCCGCCTGCGGGGCGCTGAGCCCGCGCCCGATCAGCCGCCGCCGGAGCCTGTCCTGCTCGGTTGCGTAAAGTGCGGCCACGCTGAGCGCCTCGTCGGACATCGGTCTCCACAGTCATTGCGCCCTTCGACGCCGCGCCCGCTATCGACCGATACAGGGAATAAAGTCAACAAAAACAGTAGTTTATAGAAGGTCTAATGTGTCGATTCGAGCTTGCCGGCGTGCTCCGCCGGCGGTGTCGCCGGCCCGGCCGGCAAGCGGCCCGGAACTTGCTGGTGCGAGCGGATGCCGCGCCCGCCGCGGTTTTGGTGCGTGGAGCGACGGTCGAAACCATCCCTCCGCAAGCCGCCGGTTGACGCTTTTCGCGGCACATGCCTTGCTGGCGCAGCCGACTATCAAGAATGAGGCGAAAAGCCTCGCTTTCGGAACAGACTGACCAAGGTCAGCAGAGGGGATGAGCTATGGACGACCACAAGTTGCGCGAACTGGTTGAGGGCGTGAAGGACGGTGCCATCTCGCGGCGCGCTTTCATGCGGCGAATGGCGGCTGTTGGTGTCGCCGCTCCCTTTGCATCGCAGATCCTGGCCTGGAACGGCGTCGCGATGGCGCAGGCTTCGCTCGCCTACAAGCCGACCAAGGCCGGCGGCGGCGGGCCGCTGAAGATCCTGCTCTGGCAGGCGCCGACGCTGCTCAACCCGCATTTCGCCAGCGGCACCAAGGACCAGATCGCCGGCCGCATCTTCTTCGAGCCGCTCGCAGGCTGGGACAAGGAAGGCAACCTGACACCGCAGCTCGCGGCCGAGGTGCCGACCCGCGCCAATGGCGGGCTCTCCGAAGACGGCAAGGTGGTGACCTGGAAGCTGAAGCAGGGCGTCAAATGGCATGACGGCAAGCCCTTCACCGCCGACGACGTCGTCTTCACCTGGGAATATGCCGCCGACCCGGCGACTGCCGCCTACACCACCGGCTCCTACACCAACATCAAGGTCGAGAAGGTCGACGACCACACCGTCAAGGTGATCTTCAAGGAGCCGACGCCGTTCTGGGCCGATCCCTTCGTCGGCGTCGTCGGCCAGATCCTGCCGAAGCACCATTTCGGTGAGTACAAGGGCGCCAAGTCCCGCGAGGCGCCGGCCAATCTGAAGCCGGTCGGTACCGGCCCCTACAAGTTCGTCGACTTCAAGCCGGGCGACATTCTGACCGGCGTGCGCAACGAGGACTATCACGTCAAGAACCAGCCGCATTTCGACACGATCGAGGTCAAGGGCGGCGGCGATGCGGTCTCGGCGGCCCGCGCCGTGCTGCAGACCGGCGAGTTCGACTATGCCTGGAACCTGCAGGTCGAGGACGAGGTCCTGAAGCGCATGGAAACCGGCGGCCGCGGCAAGGTCAGCGCCGTGCCGTCGGGCGACATCGAGTTCATCATCCTCAACACCACGGATCCGTGGACCGAGGTCGATGGCGAGCGCTCCAGCATCAAGACCAAGCACCCGACGCTGTCGGACCCGAAGGTGCGCGAGGCGTTCAACCTGCTGATCGACCGCGACTCGATCCAGAAGTTCATCTATGGCCGCGGCGGCACCGCGACGGCGAGCTTCGTCAACGAGCCCAAGCAGTTCAAGTCGCAGAAGCTGAAATACGAGTTCAACGTCGACAAGGCGAACAAGATCCTCGACGACGCCGGCTGGAAGCGCGGCTCGGACGGCATCCGCGAGAAGGACGGCAAGAAGCTCAAATACGTCTACCAGACCTCGATCAACGCCCCGCGCCAGAAGACGCAGGCGATCATCAAGCAGGCCGCCCAGAAGGCCGGCATCGATCTCGAGCTGAAGTCGGTGACGGCGTCGGTGTTCTTCTCCTCCGACGTCGCCAACCCCGACACCTACACCAAGCTGTATGTCGACATAGAGATGTACACCACGACGCAACCGCAGCCCGATCCGGAGCGCTTCCTCAACCAGTTCGTCTCCTGGGAGATCGCCACCAAGGAGAACAAGTGGCTGGGCCGGAACGTCTCGCGTTATTCGGACCCGGCGGCCGATGAAGCCTACAAGGCTGCGCAGAAGGAGCTCGACCCGGCCAAGCGCGCTGCGCTGCTGATCAAGGTCAACGAGATCTTCTGCGAAGCCAATGTGATCCTGCCGCTGCTCTCGCGCACCCGCGTCGCCGCCTCGGCGAGCAATTTGATGCACGACCATAGCGGCTGGGACGTCGACACCTGGAACGTGGCTGCCTGGTATCGCAGCTGAGGCCGGCTAAACCGCTCACGGATGGTCGAAACCGTCCGTGAGCGGCCCTCTGCCGCTTCCGCGCGAGTTGGTTCGGCCCGGTGGTGTCTCCTAGCCATCGACACGCGCTGCTCGCTTTAGCGACCCCGTTCACGGGAACCCTTGATGGCGACTTATCTTCTGCGGCGATTGCTGATCGCCATTCCGAGCCTGCTCGGCATCAGCCTGATCCTGTTCACGGTCCTGGCGATGGCGCCGGGCGACCCGTTCTCGGAGATGGCGACCAACCCCAACGTTCCGCCCGAGGTGCGCGAGGCGCTGCGCGCCAGCTTCGGCCTCAACGATCCGATCATGGTGCGCTACCTGCGCTGGCTCTCCGCCATGCTGCAGGGTGACTGGGGCTTCTCCTTCGCCAGCCGCATCAATGTCGACGACCTGATCCTGCAGCGCGTCCCGACCACGCTTTTCGTCGTCGGCACCTCGCAGATCCTGGCGCTGTGCGTCGCGCTGCCGGTGGGCATCTATGCGGCGACGCGGCCCTATTCGGTCTTCGACCAGATCGCCAACACGCTCGCCTTCGTCGGCTTCTCGCTGCCGACCTTCTTCACTGGCCTGCTGCTGATCCTGCTGTTCTCGATCAAGCTCGACTGGTTCCCCTTCGTCTATCGCTCCGACATCGCCGCGACCGGCTGGCGCTGGTACTGGGAGATGTTCCGCCAGGCGATCATGCCGATCACGGTGCTCGGCCTGTTCCAGGCGGCGTCCTATACCCGCTATGTCCGCTCGGCCGTGCTCGACGTGATCCGGCTCGACTACGTCACCACGGCGCGCGCCAAGGGCCTGGGCGAGAAGACCGTCACGCTGCGGCATATCACCCGCAACGCGCTGATCCCGGTCGTGACGCTCGTCGCCCTGCAGATGCCGGCGGTTTTCGGCGGTGCGATCGTCACCGAGCAGATCTTCCGGATTCCCGGCATCGGCTCGCTTTTGATCGACGCGATCCTCGCCAACGACACGCCGGTGATCATGGCCGTCACCTTCGTCTTCGCCTGCCTGGTCGTCCTCTTCAACCTCATCGCGGATCTGCTCTATGGCTGGCTCGACCCTCGCATCTCCTTCGGCTGATCCGGCTGCTGCCGCCGCCGCGGCGAGCGTATCGGTCTCGCCCGGGCGCGAAACCTGGCGGCGCTTCCGTCGCCATCGCCTGGCAATGGCAAGTACCGTCATTCTCGCCTTCCTGATCCTCGGTGTCGTTGTCGGCCCATGGATCTGGACGGTGCCGATCAATGAGATCGATTTCTCGGCGCAGCTGCAGGGGCCTTCCTGGGCGCATCCCTTCGGCACCGACGATCTCGGCCAGGATCTGCTGGCCCGCATGATGTATGGCGGGCGAATCTCGCTCGCCGTCGGGCTCGCCGCCATGGTGGTCGCGACGCTCGTCGGCGTGGTGGTCGGCGCGCTTGCCGGCATGTCGCGCCGCGGGCTCGATCCCTTCCTGATGTGGGTGACGGACCTCTTCCTGTCGCTGCCGCAGCTGCCGCTGCTGCTGCTGGTGATCTATCTCTTCCGCGAGCAGCTCAAGGCCGTCTTCGGCGTCGAGGGCGGCGTCTTCATCCTGATCGTCGTCGTCATCGGCGGCCTGCGCTGGATGCCGGTGGCGCGGCTGGTCCGGGCGCAGTTCTTTTCGCTGCGCGAGAAGGAGTTCGTCGAGGCGGCGCGGGCGCAGGGCGCGACCAAGACGCGCCAGATGGTCGTCCACATCCTGCCGAACGCGATCGGCCCGGTGATCGTCGCGGCGACCATCGAGGTCTCCTCGGCGATCATCGCGGAATCGACGCTCTCCTTCCTCGGCCTCGGCTTCCCGCCGGATATCCCGACCTGGGGGCGCCTGCTCTTCGACGCCAAGGATCATCTCGACGTCGCCCCGCACTGGGCGATGTTCCCTGGCGCCGCGATCTTCCTGACCGTGCTCTCGATCAACTTCATCGGCGACGGCCTGCGCGATGCCTTCGATCCTCGCCGCGTCATCTGAAGCCGACCGGAAAGCGACCTCATGACGACTCCAATTCTCTCCGTTTCCGGCCTGACGACCTCGTTCCGGGTCGAGGGAGCGTGGCGCTCCGTGGTCCGGGGCGCCTCCTTCGACATCGCGCCGAAGGAGACCGTGGCACTCGTCGGCGAGTCCGGCTCGGGAAAGAGCGTGAGCGCGCTCTCGATCATGCGGCTGACCCCGCCCGGCTCGAGCAAGATCGAAGGCAGCGTGAAGCTCTCGGGCAAGGAGCTTCTGACGCTGCCGGAGGCGCGGATGCGCGAGGTGCGCGGCAACGACATCGCGATGATCTTCCAGGAGCCGATGACGAGCCTGAACCCGGTGCTGACCATCGGCTTCCAGATCGCCGAGGCGCTGATGCTGCATCGCGGCCTGTCGCGTTCGGCGGCCGAGGCCGAGGTGGTCAGGCTGCTGGAGAAGGTGCGGATCCCGGCGGCGAAGGCGCGCTTCCACGACTATCCGCACCGCTTCTCCGGCGGCATGCGCCAGCGCGTGATGATCGCGATGGCGCTGGCCTGCAAGCCGAAGCTCCTGATCGCCGACGAGCCGACCACGGCTCTCGACGTGACGATCCAGGCGCAGATCCTCGAGCTGATCAAGCTGCTGCAGGAAGAGGAGGGCATGTCCGTCCTCTTCATCACCCACGACATGGGCGTGGTCGCCGAAATCGCCGACCGCACGGTCGTGATGTACAATGGCGAGCAGGTCGAGACCGGCCGGACCGAGGACATTTTCGCCAATCCGCAGAAACCCTACACCAAGGCGCTGCTCTCGGCGGTGCCGCGGCTGGGCTCGATGGAAGGGCGCCGCCGGCCGATGCGTTTCCCGGTGGTCGACCGCAAGACCGGTCTCTCGGACGTGCCGGCCGAGACGGCCGATACCGTCGCCGCGAGCGAGCGGCCGGTGCTCGAAGTCGCCAATCTGACCACGCGCTTCGAGATCCGCTCCGGGCTGCTCGGCAGTGTTTCCGGCCGGGTCCATGCGGTCGAGAACGTCTCCTTCAGCCTGCTTTCGGGCGAGACACTGGCGCTGGTAGGCGAATCCGGCTGCGGCAAGTCGACGACCGGGCGCTCGGTGATGCGCCTGATCGAGCCGCTCTCCGGCTCGGTGCTGCTCGATGGCGAGGACGTGCTGAAACTCGACCAGAAGACGCTGCGCGAGCGCCGGGTCCGCATGCAGATGATCTTCCAGGACCCGTTCGCGAGCCTCAACCCGCGCATGACGGTCGGCACCGCGGTCGCCGAGCCGCTGCTGATCAACAAGCTCGCCAACCGCCGGGAGGCGCAGGAGAAGGTCGCCGACCTGCTCCAGCGCGTCGGCCTCCAGCCCGACATGGCGAGCCGATTCCCGCACGAGTTCTCCGGCGGCCAGCGCCAGCGCATCGCGATCGCCCGGGCGCTTGCGGTCGAGCCGCGCCTCGTCGTCGCCGACGAAGCCGTCTCGGCGCTCGACGTCTCCGTGAAGGCCCAGGTCATCAACCTGATGCTCGAGCTGCAGGAGCGGATGAAGCTCGCCTACCTCTTCATCTCCCACGACATGGCGGTGGTCGAGCGCGTCAGCCATCGGGTCGCCGTGATGTATCTCGGCGAGATCGTCGAGATCGGCCCACGCGAGGCGATCTTCGGCAATCCCCAGCACCCCTATACCAAGCGGCTGCTGGCCGCGGTGCCGGTCGCCGACCCGGCCCGCCGCCACGAGAAGCGGCCGGTTTCGAACGACGAGATCAGGAGCCCGGTCCGCGCACCCGACTATGTCCCGCCGGTCCGGCAATATCGCGAGGTCTCGCCCGGCCATGCCGTGATGATCTGGGGCGAGGAATGGGAGAGGCAGGAGGCGAGGGCGTCGGCCGCCTGAGATAGCGCCGGCAAGCCCAGTCCTCCGCTTGGGTCGGCGCTGGTACGTCGGCCCTAAGGTTGCGGGCGCGCGGCCGACAATGCTGCGAGCTCGGCGACCAGCCGTTCCGGTGTCGGACAGGGGATTGCTCCGAGCCGGGCGAGGTCGTCGGTGACGTCGACTGGCAGGCCGGAGTTCGAATCCTCGGGGATCTGGTTGAGGCGGCCGCCGATGCAGACCGGCAACTTCGTGCCGGCGCGTTCGAGCGCCGCCAGAACCTCGGTCGCGAAACGCAGGGCGATGCCGTTATAGGTGCTGATCGCGATCACGTCGCAGCCATTCGCCAGGGCGATGGCGACGAGGTCGTCGGGATCGGCCGAGGTGCCGCCATCGACCGGCTCGGCTTTGAGCTGAGTCAGCAGATGCTCGATCAGGCTCTTGCCGTGCTCGTGCACGTCGCTGCTGGCGACGCAGACCTTGAGCCCCGCCTGGCCGATGCCGCTGCGAACCGGCGCCGCGACCTTGTCGAGCCAGGCTTCGGTCTCGTGGCGGAGTTCCTCGACCCATTCGGCCTCGACGAGCGCGCGGCGTCCGCCCCATGCGGCGCGGTCGAGCGCGCCGACGCCATAGAGCGCTTCCAGCCGTCGCGGGCCGATGCGGCGGAGCGCCAGCATGGTGGCGGCGGGATCGCGGATATCGACGCCGATCTGCGCCAGGCCGGCAAGGACGCGGTCGCGGAACTGGTGCGCGCCGGCGACGAGCTTTCCCGCCATCGCATCGACGGGCGCGAGATCGATCAGGGCGAGGCTGGCGGAGGCATGCTCGACGAGCTTTCCCGCGAAGGTCTGGGCGTCGATGATCTCGTCGGTGTCGGGAATGCGCTCGTTCTCGGTGACCGGCACCGGGTTGATGGCGTGGCCGCTGTGCTGCCGACGCAGCGACCAGATATCGGCCTGGAGATAGCTGGCGAGGCTGGCGAAGTTGCCGGCCGGGGTCGACTTGTAGCTGACTGTGTTGCCGAAGATCATGCTGCCGGGCGTGTCGGTCACCTGCATCAGCGCGCGATGGAAGGCGAGCCGCACCAGCGGCGCGGTGAAATGGTGCCCGTAGCAATGCGAGGCGCGGGCGCCGATCAGTTCCTCGACGATGTATTTCTCGACCAGAACCATGCCGAGCGCCGAGCTCATGTCGGAGAAAAGGCCGGCGAAGCCGTCATCGAGATTGGAGTGGACGAGAACCTCGACCGGCTGGGCCGCTATCAGTCCGAGTGCGGTCACCGTGGCCTCGGTCGTCGCGACGTCGTCGTCCCAGTCGGGCAGGCGGAAGGTGAAGTACTGGCCGAGATTGCCGACGGTGGTGACGCCCGCCGCGAGTGCCGCACGCGTGTTCTCGACGGCACCGGGCAGGCCGAGCATAAAGTCGCCGAAATGCGCTGCGGCCGGGACGACGCCGGTGATGCGGGCAAAATCCTCCGGCCCCGTCAGCACGATGCCGGTGCCCCGCGGGCGCTTGTCGCGCTCGGCGATGGGATAGCCCATCGACCAGTCGAGGGTGATGCCGAAGCGATCGACGGTGACGCCGCGCCCGGCACAGCTCTCATGCACGCTGCGGATCGCTTCCAAAGTGCGTTCGACGCTGCGAAAGCCGATATGGGCATGCTGCATGATCCGGCCTTCGGCGGCCGTGCGGCGCTTGTAATCGGCCTCACAGGCAACCTGCGCCGTATCGAGGAAGAGATTGCGGCCGACCTGCCAGTCGCGCGCCATCACGGCGCCCTCGGTCAGCAGTTCATGGCCGGGCCGCAGCCGCGGCGGGACGAGGTCGGCGAGTGGCGGCAAGACAGGCGCGGTCATCTGGCGTTCTCCACCGGCCGGCCGGCTAGACCGCGATGCGGTCGAACTGGCGGCGGATAGCGGCGGTCAGGCTCGCCGCCGTCAGGGCCGAGGTCTTCGGATTGGTTGGCGAGGGCAGGTTGACGAAGCTCAGCCGTGCGGTGCCGAGCGCGCTCGTCGCCTCGATCTCGTGCGTATTGCCGGCCGCGGCCGGGTCGGAAACGATCCTGACCGAAAGGCGGTCGTGCCCGACGGCGAGCGCGATCGTCAGCCCGACATTGAGGTTCTTCGGGTAGCGCCTGGCGGCTTCGCGCGCGGCGCCCTCGTAAAGCACGATCTCGGCCTGAGCGGCTTTCTCGGCAAGGCCGGCCGCGGCGAGCTCCGGCCCCCAGGCAGCCGGCGGCTTGCGCGAGGTGTAGCGGACTTTCGCATCCGGCGTCTCGCGCAGCGCCGCGAGATAGTCGAGGCCGCCGACCGCGCCTGAGGGAACGATCAGCCGGGCGTTTCCGGCTTGGGCGGCCTCGGCGAGGCGCAAGAGCAGGGCATTGTCGGCAAGCGCACCGGTCGAGGCCGGCAGCGCCGGGATGCCGGCGGCGAGCACTTGCGGCAACGTTTCGGCGATCGCTGCATGGCCCGCGGCCTCGACGACGAGGTCGGGGCGCCAGGCCAGCAGATCGCCAAGGCTATCGAGCGCAGCGACGCCGGCCGGCAGGCTCGCGCGGCTCGGCGAGCCCGGCCGCAGCAGGCAGGCGAAGGCAAAGCCATCGCCGCCAAGGCGGGCGTGAATGTCGCGCGCGATCGTGCCAAAGCCGATCAGCGCGAGGCGCCGCTCGCTCGCCATTCCAGCCTCCGTCAGGGCTTGCGCTGGTCGGCGGGCTGGGCCGCGAAGACCGTCTGGCGTTCGATCTCGATCACGTTCTCGGGCCGCGGGAAGTTCTCCGGCGCGGGCTCGCCGGCAGTGCGCGGGCGGCCGATCAGGCGGAAGAAGTCCTCGAGACCGTTCGGCACGATCAGCCAGACCCAGTGCAGATCCTCGGTGCCGTCGTTGATGAACATGTGGCGGCGGCTCTTGCCGACGAAGATCGCCGTGCCGGGCACGGCCGGGACATCCTTGCCGTCGAGCACGGCGCGGCCCTTGCCCTTGATGAAGTAGATGACCTCCTCGTGGCGGTCATGGCTGTGCTCGCGCACATAGCCGCCGGGCGGCACGGTCTGGGTGCCGAAGGCCAGCGGGTTGTCCATCTTGACCTTGGACGGGTCGAGCGCGACCTCGATATGGCCATTGGCCGGCACCGGCTGCCAGAAGCTGGTGGCCGTGCCGGGCTGGACGACGAAGGTCTCGCCGGGTTCGTGGACTTCGCTCATGGCGCAAGACTCCGTCAGTTGGCTCGTCCCGGCACGGCCGAGAGCAGCCTTTGGGTGTAGGGGTGCTGGGGCGCGGCGAATATCTCCGCCGTCACGCCCTGCTCGACGACCTCGCCGCGCTGCATGATCGCGATCCGGTCGCAGATCTGCGCCGCGACGCGAAGATCGTGGGTGATGAAGATCATCGAGAGCGAGAGCTTGTCGCGCAGCTCGACGAGCAGCTTGAGCACCTGCGCCTGCACGGAGACGTCGAGCGCCGAGACCGCTTCGTCCGCGACCAGCACCTTGGGCTCCAGCGCCAGGGCCCGTGCGAGGCCGATGCGCTGGCGCTGGCCGCCGGAGAATTCGTGTGGCAGCCGGTCGGTTGCGCTCGGGTCGAGGCCGACGAGCGCGAAGAGCTCCTTGGCGCGCGCCATCGCCGCGCCATGCTTGGTGCCGCGCGCGATCAGGCCCTGAGTGACGAGGTCTCCGACGGTTCGGCGCGGGTTGAGCGAGGCGTAAGGGTCCTGGAAGACCATCTGGACGAGATGGCGATGGCGCCGGAGGCTCTCGCCTTCGAGCTTGCCGAAATCGACGCCGTCGAGTTCGATCGCGCCCTGGTCCGGGTCGAGCAGGCGCACGATGCAGCGCGCCAGCGTCGACTTGCCCGACCCGGACTCGCCGACGATGCCGAGGGTGGCCTGGCTCGGCAATTCGATGCTCGCGGATTTCACCGCATAGGTGACGCGTTCCTTGCGGCCGAACCAGCCACCGCCGCTGCGATAGGTCTTGGATAGCTCGCGGATCGTCGCGATGCTGTTCTGCGGCAGCGTGCGCGGCGGCGGGGGCGTCAGGCTCGGCACGGCCGCGATCAGTGCCTTGGTATAGGGGTGCTGCGGGTTCTCCAGCACGGCCTCGGCGCTGCCGCTTTCGACCACCTTGCCGTGCTGCATCACCATCACCCGGTCGGCGATCTCGGCGACCACGCCGAAATCATGGGTGATGAACAGCACCGACATGCCGGTGCGGCGCTGGATGTCGCGGATCAGCTTGAGGATCTGCGCCTGGATCGTGACGTCGAGCGCCGTCGTCGGCTCGTCGGCGATCAGGATGTTCGGCTCGAGCGCCAGTGCCATCGCGATCATCACGCGCTGGCGCTGACCACCGGAGAGCTCGTGCGGATAGGCGCGATAAGCGGAAGCCGGATCGGGAATGCCGACCTCGTCGAGCAGCTTGAGAGCGCGCGCCTCGATTTCCTTCTTCGGCAGATCGGTATGGGCGCGGAACATCTCGGCGATTTGGTCGCCGGCGGTGCGCAGCGGGTTCAGCGCCGTCATCGGCTCCTGGAAGATCATGCCGATCTCGGGGCCGCGGATCGCCCGCATCTCGTCCTCGGACAGGCGGACGATGTCGCGCTCGCCGAGCATGATCCTGCCGCCGCGGATCGGCAACATGGGCGGGAGCAGCCCCATCAGGGCCGATGCGGTCATCGACTTGCCAGAGCCGCTTTCGCCGACGACGCAGACGATCTCGCCGGCGTTCAGGGTCAGCGACAGGTTCTCGACCGCATGGGGCCGGTCGGCCCCCTTGGGCAGGGCGATGGTCAGGTCCTCGATCCGGACGAGCGGTGCCGGCGCGGAAGCAATCATCTGGGCGGCGCTCATCGGTTGCGAAGCCTCGGATTGAGCGCGTCGTTCAGCCCCTGGCCGACCAGCGAGACCGAGAGGATGGTCAGGAGGATGGCGACGCCGGGGATTGCCGAGACATACCATTCGCTGCGCAGCACCTTGCGGCCCTGGCCGATCAGATTGCCCCAGGAGGCGATGTTCGGGTCGGAGAGGTCGAGGAAGGCGAGGGCGCTTTCCAGCAGGATCGCGGTCGCCATCACGACGCTGCCATAGACGATGATCGGGGCGAGCGCGTTCGGGAGGACCTCGCGGAAGATGATCCAGCGATTGGTCAGGCCGAGCGTGCGGCAGGCCTGGACGAATTCGCGGTTGCGCAGCGTCAGGAACTCCGCCCGCGTCAGCCGGGCCACCGCCGGCCAGGAGACGACGCCGATCGCGATCGTCACCGCCGTGATGTTGGAGCCGACCACGACGACGAGGACGAGCAGCAGGATGAAGTTCGGCAGGGTCTGGAAGGCTTCGGTCAGGCGCATCAGCACGTCGTCCGTCAGCCCACCATAGAAGCCGGCGACAGCACCGACCACGATGCCGATCGCGATCGCGATCAGGGTCGAGACGACGCCCATCAGCAGGGTGGTGCGGGCGCCATGGGCGATCTGGGCGGCGATGTCGCGACCCGAGGCATCGGTACCAAGCAGGAAGCGGCCGGCGGGATTTGGCCATTGCAGCGGCCGGCCGGCGAGGCCGAGCGGATCGCGCGGGTAGAGCAGGTCGGCGAAGACGGCGAGACCGACGATACCTACGAGGAGCAGGAGGCCGAGCATTGCGGCCGGGCTCATCAGGAAGTGCTTGAGGGCCTTCATGGCTCAGGCTCCCGCCGCGATGCGTGGGTCGAGCCGCGCATAGATCAGGTCGACGATGAAGTTCACGAGGATGACCATGATGGCGGAGACGAAGACGATGCCGAGCAGCGTGTTGAGGTCGCGCTGGACCACGGATTCGTAGGCGAGGCGGCCGATGCCGGGCAGCGAGAACACGCTTTCGATCACCACCGAGCCGCCGAGCATGGTGCCGGCCTGCAGGCCGATCAGCGTCACCATCGGCAGGAGCGCGTTGCGCAGCACATGCTTGCGGACGATCTCGCCGCGGGTCAGGCCTTTGGCCCGCGCCGTGCGCACGAAGTCGAGTGTCGAGACCTCGAGCATCGAGGCGCGCATGATGCGCAGGTAGATGGCGAGGAAGATCAGCGCGAGCGTGATCGTCGGCTGGACGAGATGCCGGGCGATGTCGAGCACCAGCCAGATGCCGGTCGCGCCGGAGCCGATCTCGTAGAGCCCGCCCGGCGGCAGCCAGGCCAGCCAGATCGAGAACACGACAATGCTCATCAGGCCGAGCCAGAAGGAGGGCGTCGCGTAGAACAGCAGCCCGAGCAGGGAGATCAGCGTGTCGGCCCAGCCGTTGACGCGCTGCGCCGAGACGATGCCGAGCACCATGCCGGCGAAGAAGGCGAAGCTCAGCGCCGAGAACATCAGCATCAGCGTCGCCGGCAGCCGTTCCAGGATCACGGTCGCGACGGGCTTGTTGTAGATGGCGGAGAAGCCGAGATCGAGGCGGACCAGCCGCCAGAGATAGTCGAGCAGTCGCACCGCGGCGCTGCCTTCGAGCCCGTAGAAGCGCCGCAGCTCCGCTGCCTGCGCCGGATCGCCGCCGCCCATCTGCGCCATCAGCGCGTCGACCGTGTCGCCGGGCGCGAACTGCAGGAGGATGAACAAACCGGCGAGCAGGATGAGCAGCGTCGGCACGCTGCTCATCAGCCGTCGTCCGGCCAGCTTCAGAATTTGCATGGCGTGCTCTTCCAGCGCCGAGCAAGCCGGGATGGCCGCACGAGGCGGGCCATCCGAGATCGCCAAGCGGTGCTTGTCAAAAGACGTTCGTCAGGCCCGGAGCTGCCTGTCGCCAGGGACAGGCAGCTCCGGTGCGTCCACTCAGGACTCGATCCACAGATCCGCCCAGTGGCTCGACGGCCAGCGCGGATTGTTGTGGTGGTTCTTCAGCTTCTTGCTGGTGACCGAGATGAACTGGCGTTCCGTCGCCATCCACAGCGGGACCTCGGTGTTGAGCAGGTTGACGATCTCCGGATAGGCGGCCTTGCGCTTGGCCGGATCGATCTCGAACGCCGCGTCGTCCATCATCTTGTCGGCCTTGGGGTCGACCCAGCCCCACTGGTTGGTGAAGGCGGTGCCCTTCGGGCTGCCCGAGCGGTACCAGACCATGGTGCTGATTGCCGGGTCGGCGCGGTAGATGTGCCAGCCGGTCGAGAGGTCATAATCCCAGTCGCGATAGACCGCGGTGAGATAGGTCGCGGCGTCCGGACGCTGTAGCTCGACCTTGATGCCGACCTGCTGCAGCGACTGCTGGATGAAGGTCGACCAGAGCGGGATGTCCTCGCCGAAGGGCGGGCTCAGCATCTTCAGCGAGAAGCGCACCCCGCCGGCGCCGCGCTTGAAGCCGGCCTCGTCGAGCAGTGCGTTGGCCTTCTTGACGTCGAAGGCATAGTCCGGCGCGCCGGCCTTGTAGAAATTGGTCGAGACCGACGGGATTGGCCCGTGGGCGCGCTTGCCGTTGCCGTACAGGAAGTTCTCGATGAAGAAGTCGGTGTCGACCGCGTGGATGATGGCGCGGCGCACGCGCACATCCGCGAGTTCCTTGCGGCGCAGGTTGAACTCGATCGTGTTCTGGAAGGGCTGGCGCTCATTGCCACGCGAGGAGACCTCGAAGCGCGGATCCTTGCCTAGCCGGTCGATATCGGCCAGCGGCAGCGAGGAGTAATTGCTCATATGGACCTGGCCGGCCTCGATCGCGGCGGTCGCGGCGGCCTTGTCGGTGATGAAGCGCCAGACGATCTTGTCGAGATAGGGGTAGCCCTTGCGCCAGTAATCCGGGTTGCGCTCGGCGATGACGTACTGGCCGCGCTCGTACTGCGCGAACTTGAACGGTCCGGTCCCGATCGGCGCGACGTTCGCCGGGTTGTCGAGGATGTTGGTGCCCTCGTAGATGTGCTTGGGGGCGATGTAGCCGAGGTCGGGCGCCGCGCCCATGAACAGGTCCATCGGCATCGGGCGGCTGTAGCGGAAGATCGCGGTATGGGCGTCCGGCGTGTCGACCGCCTCGAGCGCCGAATGCAGCGCCGTGCCGTAGTTCAGGTGCTTCTTCCACAGCTCCATCGCCGTGTACTGGACATCGGCCGAGGTGAAGGGCTTGCCGTCATGCCACTTCACGCCTTCGCGCAGCTTGATGGTGATGGTCTTGCCGTCCGGCGAGCCTTCCCAGCTCGTCGCCAGCATCGGCTCCAACTCGCCCTTCTCGTTGAGGTCGACCAGCGGCTCCATGATCTTGGAGGCGATGACGTAGACGCCCGTCGAGGCGCGCAGGGCCGGATTCAGGATGCGCTGCTCCTGCGGCATGTGCACCGTGACGGTACCGCCGCGCTTGGGCTCCTGGGCGAAGGCGCCGGCGGGCAAGGCGGCCGCCAGCGCAAGGGCGCCGGCGCTGGCGAGCAGATGGCGCCGGGTCGGATGTCCTGCAGTCATAGTCCCCTCCATTATTGCGGTTGCTTGTGAATTTCTGTCTGGCCGGCGGTCAGCCTGGCCGGCGTGATGCCGTTTCCCAGCCGATCAGCGCCCCGTCGACGGCAGCGCAGGGCAGGGCGCCCGGGCCCGTCCATTCCGCGAAGGGCTGCGCACGGGAAAAGTCGTCGCAGGCGAGCACGACGCCGCAAGGTGGAAGCGCGTCGCCGGGATTGCGGCCCCAGCGCTGCGCGAACCGCGCCGCATCGACGAAGACGAGATCCGCTCCGCGCGGCTGCATCGCGACCGTGAAGGTGCCGTCACGCTCGCCGACCGAAAGCGAAAGCAACCGGCCGCAGAGCTCGGCTTCGGTGCGCGGGTCAGCGGCGACGATCTCGATGCGCTTCAGGGCGCGGGCGCCGTTGCGGTGCTCGATGAGGCTCGGCAGCCAGACCGTCTCGCGGGTGAGATGCTGGCAGGCGAACAGACGCGCGCCGCCGGGCGCCGGCTCCAGCGGCCACTGGAAGATGCGGAAGCCGGCTTCGCCGGTGCGCCCGCCATCGAGATCGACGGGACGGCGGAACTCGAACGGTCCGGTGCTGCCTTCGAAGCCGTCGCGCTTCAGCGCGGCGAGCCCGGCCTCCGCGTCGTCGGTGCGCATGGCGAGGCGTTCCAGCCCTGCGCCGTGGGCCAGGAAGGCTCGCGTCGGCTGGTTGAATTCGGTCGCGGCGAGCACGCCGAGGAGTTCGACATAGTCGTCCTCGAACATGATCGTGTGGTTGGCGGTGCCGAGATAGTCGCTGTGCAGGCCGCGCGGCGAAACCGTGAAGCCGAGGGCCTGCCAACGCTCGGCCGACACCGTGAGGTTGCTCACGGCGATGACGATGTGGTCGAGCCCAAGGACGTGGTCGCGCATTCGGCAAAGGTTCCATGCGAGGCGGGATTTCCCCGATGGCGAGACCGTGTCATAAGTGCATGCAGTTGTACAGGCACTTTTGGCTATCGCGTGCTCGGCTTATGCACAAATCTCGGCTTCGCTGGTGAAAGCGGTGGCAATGCAACGTCCGGCTCGGCGCGCGGCACACTTGGGAAATGAATAAAAATCCTTTGAATACAATGCACTGCCAGAATGCGATGATGCCCGGGCGCGGCCGGGGTGCAGCCTTCGCCGAAGCTGCGCAGGGCGGCCTGCCTGGCAGCGCCGGCGAGATCGCCGTGCTATTTTCGGGAGCGGGCGCGGCCGCGGCGTGGCGCGGTCTGCTCCGGCAGGAAGATCTTGAGCAGGGCTTCCTTCAGCACGGCGCGGGCCTCCGCGAAGGTCAGCGAGATATGGCTGCGCAGGATCTCGATGCCGCGCTCCCGGTCGCGATCGACGATCGCCTGGACGATGCGGCTGTGATCCTCGACCAGGCTCCAGTGCTGCGGCCCGTTCTCGATCTGGACGCGGCGCACGAAACGGATGCGCGCATTCACGCCGATCAGCTGGCGGACGATCTCGGGATTGTTGGCGAGCTCGGCGAGATGGACGTGAAAACCCTCGTCGAGTTCGAGGATCTCGTCGGGATCCTTGTTCTCGTAGCGCATGCGGGCATCCGCCCAGAAGGCCTGGAGCCGGGCGATGCCGGCCTCGTCGGCGCGTTCGCAGGCGAGGGCGAAGGCCCCGGTCTCGATGATCGAGCGCATCTCGAACAGGTCGAGCAGATCGTCGATGTCGACGCCGCGGAAACAGAAGCCGCGATTGGGCGTGAACACCACGAAGCCTTCGGAGGCGAGCCGGTTCAGCGCCTCGCGGACCGGCGTGCGCGAGAGGTCGAGCATCTGCGCGAGATGGACCTCGTTGATTCGCTCCGCCGGACGCATCTTGAACTCGACCAGCTGCTGCCGGATCGCCTTGTAGGCGCGTTCTGCGCTGTCGGCCGCGCGGCGCGGCGCGGGGGATTTCGCGCCCGTCTTGTCGGTGTCGACGCTGGGGGCCTTTGCGGTGTCCGGCATTCCGCCTCTCTTTACGGCCGATCTCTTGCCGCGACGCTCGCGGCCTCACGACGCTCGACGTTTCAAATGGTGTCGCGACCAAAAATCAACCACCGATCGCAAACCCGCCCGGTGGTGTGTGCACTCATGGATGCATCATGACCAGAATAGGCTTTCTCGGCGTCGGCCATCTCGCCCAGGAGATCATCGACGGTCTCCTGCGCAGCGGGCAGCCGGCCTCGGAACTCATCCTGTCCTCGCGCGGCTATGGGCCGAAGCTGGCGGCTCGGCATGGAATCGATCTCGCAACGGACAATCTGCAGCTGGTCGCCGCGGCCGATATCGTACTGTTGGCGACGCGTCCCCGCGATGCCGTCGCGGCGGTCGCGGGCCTCGGCTGGCGCTCCGGGCAGATCCTGATCTCTGCTTGCGCCGGTGTGCAGTTGAAAGAGCTTCGGGCGGCCGCGGCGCCGGCGGAGGTCGTGCGGATCATGCCGCTGACCGCCTCCTCGCTCGGAGCGAGCCCGACGACGCTCTATCCCGACCTGCCGGAGCTCCGGCCGCTGCTGGGGCGGCTCGGCTCGGTGATTCCACTCTCGCATGAGGCCGAGTTCGAGACCGCGACCGTCAGTGCCGCGATCTATGGTTGGGCGCAGATGCTGATCGGCCTTGGCAGCGACTGGTCTGTCGCGCACGGCATGCAACCGGATGCCGCGCGGCGCCTGGCGGCCGAGACTTTCGTGGCAGCGGGCCGGATGATCGCCGAGCGGCCGGAAACGGGCGAGGCGCTGCTGCAGAGTCTGGTGACGCCGGGCGGCATCACCGAATGCGGATTGAAGGTGCTCGCGGCCGAGGGGGTCGAGGCCGGCTGGAACCGGGCCTGCGACGCCGTGCTGGCGAAGCTGACCGACGGCGCCCCGGTCGACCGGGGCGCCTGAACGCTTCTGCGGCTCAGCCCTGCACCGACTTGAAGACATGGCCGCCCACCGCCTGATCGGTCGGCGAGATCTCGATCTCGGTGACGTCGACATGCTGCGGCAGGCTGAGCACGGCGGCGATGGTCTCGGCGATGTCCTGCGGCTGCAGGGCCCGGACATTGCCGTACATCGTGTCGTGCAGCTTGCCGCGGTCGCCGCCGAAGGCGCGCAGATAGATCTCGGTCTCGACGCGTCCCGGCGCGAGATCGGTGATCCGCACATTGCTGCCGGCAAGATCGTAGCGCAGCGAGCGGCAGGCGTGGGACAGGCCGGCCTTGGCGCCGCCATAGGCCGAAGTCCCGGCGAGCACGCCGCGCGCAGCCGTGGTGGTGATGTTGACCACATGGCCGCGCCGGCGCCCGACCATGCCGCCAAGCAAAGCGCGCATGAGGAGCATCGGCGCGGTCAGGTTGACCGCGATCGTCTCGGCGATCTCCTCGGCGCTCTGCTCGTAGAGCGGCTTCACCGTCGCGACCATGCCGGCATTGTTGACGAGAACGTCGATCTCCGCGCCGGCAAGGCCGGCAACGATCGCATCGGGGTCACGCACATCGGCGACGACGGGCACAACACCGAGTTCTTGGAAGACATCGTCGAGCGCCTCGCGGCTGCGGGCGACGCCGTAGACGGTCATGCCGAGCCCGGTCAGGCGGCGGCAGATCGCCGCTCCGATGCCGCGCGAGGCGCCGGTGACGAGAGCTGTACGGTAGGGAAAGTCCGTGGCCATGCGGGGGCTCCCGTTGCTGTCCTCAGAGGGCGGCGCGCTGCGTCATCACGCGCAGCAGGTCGACCAGGCCGGCATCGCGCTGGTCGCGCAATTCGGCATCGCTGCGTTCGCCGATCGCTTCGCGAACCTCGCGCGAGACGCGCGTGATCGTCTCCGGCTGCAGCTTCGCATCGCCGAGATCGTCCCAGATGTCCTGATAGGTCTTGCCGTACTTGGTCAGGAAGGACTCGATGCCGTCGGCGTTGAGGTGGTTCGAGATGAACGAGCCCTGCAGCGTCCATTTCGGGCCCGGCCCGTAGCAGAAGGCGCGGTCGACGTCCTCGGCGCTGGCGACGCCGCTTTCGACCAGCGCGATCGCCTCGCGCCACATCGCGCCCATCAGGCGCAGTGCCAGATGGCCGGTGACCTCCTTGCGCAACACGGCGGGCTTCTTGCCGAGTGCGTCGTAAAAGGCGCGCGTCTGCTCGACGACTTCCGGGGAGGTCTCGCGCCCGCCGACGATCTCGACCAGCGGCATCAGATGGACCGGGTTGAACGGGTGGGCGAGGACGACGCGCTGCGGCCGCGCGCATTTCGCCTGCATCTCCGAGACCAGCAGCGCCGAGGAGGAGGAGGCGATCACCACCTCCTCGCCGACATTGCGCTCGATCGCCGCGAGCAGTTCCTGCTTGAGGTCGAGGCGCTCGGGGCCGGATTCCTGCACGAAGGCAGCGCCGACGAGTGCCTTGCCGAGATCGGTCGAGAAGCGGATCGGGCCGCGCGCGACCCGCGCCGGCGCCAGGTGTTCGAGATCGTCGATCAGGGCCGGGTGCAGCGCCTGGAACGCCTCCCAGCGCGCCGGGTCGGGGTCGTAGCAGGAGACCTCGTAGCCGTGATGCGCGAACGTCGCTGCCCAGCGCTGGCCGATCGTGCCGAGCCCGACGACGCCGATCGGCCCGCGCTCAGGGGTGATGTCCATGGTCATGTCCTCGTCTCGGCAGCGGGGAGCCCGCCGCGCAGGAAATCCAGCACCGCCTCGCGGTAGAGCGCGGGTTCGGCACGCATCGCGTAATGGCCGCCGCGCGGCAGCAGCCGCAGCTCGGCCCGCGGGATCGCGTCCGCGAGGCGCTGCGACAGATAGGCGGGGGTGACGATGTCGTCGGCCGCCACCACGACGCGCACCGGGGCGACGATCTGCGCCAACCGGTCCTGGGCGTCGTGGCCGAGCACGGCGAGCATGCGTTCGCGCACCACCGCCGCATCCGTCGGCTTCGAACGCGCCGCGGCCGCTTGAAGCTCGGCTTCGACGACGGCGTCGTTGACGTCGAGCCAATAGGGCGCGTTGAGCAGCGTCACCGCATGGCGGCGATAGGCGTCGATGCCGAGCTGGTCGAGCAGTTCGATCCGCCCGGCGAAGAGCCGGCGCATATAGGCGCAGGGGCGGGCGAAGGTGGCCGACAGCACCAGCCGCGAGACGCGCTCGGGCTGGGCGAGCGCCAGATCCTGGGCGATCGCACCACCGGTGGAATGGCCGAGGATGGCGGCCCTGGCGATGCCGAGATGGTCGAGCAGGCCGATCAGGTCCTCGCGCATCGCGGCGATGCTGGTCGGCCCTTCCAGGGCCGACGAGCCGCCGACGCCGCGATGGTCATAGGTGACGACCCGGAAATACGGAGCGCAGACCTCCGCGAAGGCGTTCCAGAATGAGGCGAGGCCGCCGAGGCCCGAAATCAGCACGAGCGCCGGGCCTTCGCCGCGGACGGTGTAGGCGAGAGCCCCGCCATCGGGAAGGGAGACGAGCCCGGTGTTCATGACGCGGTCGCCTCAGGGCCGGCCTCGTCAAGCGCCGATCGCGCGGCCTCGTTCACCGCCGACCACGGAATCCGCAGATCGAGCCAGGCCGCCAGCCGGCCGGCGCAGAGGATCGCCTCGTCGGTCAGTTCGGCGAGCGGAATCTCCTCGCGGCCGAACGCTGCCTCCAGGGCGAAGATCGCCGCCGCGCTTTCGCCGAGATGGCAGAAATCGCGCAGCCTCGTTCCGGCCTTGTTGCAGGCCACGGCGGCGATGCGACGCGAGATGCGCGGCTCTTCCCGGGAGAGGCCGCCGCGTACCCACCAGAGCAGCTCGTGCAGGATGCGGGCCTCGGATTCGGCGAGGAAAAGCGGCCCGGCCGGGTGCATGGTGGCGCGCGAGGCCAGGAGCGTCTCGATGTCGGCCGGCGACGCGTCCCAGAGCCTTTGCTTGAGGGCAACGAGATCGGCCGGTAGCGGCGAGGGCGAAGCGATCGCCTCCCGGCCGGTTTCGGCATCCGTCAGGCTGCCGGAGAACAGCTGGCGCCCGTGCTGCTCGCGCAGTTTCAGGCCCAGGGCCTGCAGTTCCGGCAACCCGCCTTCGATCTGGCCGAGCAATGTCACCTCGGCCGTCTCGGCCTGGAGCGGCGCGAAGATCAGCTCGAGGAACTGCCGGGCTGGCCAGTACAGGAAGGCGCCCGGTTGCGCCTCCATCACGTCGACGCCGCCCTCGGCGTCCTCGACGAAGGGCGCGTGCCAGTAGATGTGCTGGCCGGCGATCTTCGGCGTGTGCAGCTGAAGCGCTGCGGGAAGCGTTGCGCTGAGCGCCGCGAGGGTTCGCGGCGCCCGGACGGTGTCACAGGCGATCCGCCAGCGCGTATCGCCGATGTGAAGGTCGAGTTTCATGAATGGCGTCCAGCGCGGCGCAAGATGGCTCAGCCCTTCGGGTTGAAGAACGAGACCGGCTTGAGGATCTGGTTGCGCATGTCGAGCAGTGGATCGGCCTCGACGACCTGCCGGCGATACGCTTGCCAGGCGGGGTCGGCCTCCATCGCGTCACGGCGCGCCTCGCGATCGGCCAGGCTGTCGTACTTCCAGAGATGTACGACCCGGCTGAGCTCGCCGATATGGGTCTGGAAGAAGCCGAAGGGCTCGCCGAGATACTGGCGCTGCATCGGCAGGCCGACATCCTCATAGAGCTTCAGGAAGTCGTTCAGGCGGTTCGGGCGGGCCGTATAGACGCGGTGGTCGAAGATCATCGTGCTTCTCCATGCTCCGGCGGAAGGCCGCCCGTTCTGTCCGATGGTGCCGCCGCCCGCTGCTCGCGATCGGAGGCTGTCCGTGCGGCGTTGCGGCTGGTTTCGCCGCTCACTGCAAGACTGCATTATCTTGTGTAGACACTTATAGCGCTGCGCCGCCGACTGCGCTAGGGTCCCCGTCGGCAAAAGGCACGGCGCGCCGGAGCCGGCTTGTCCCGCCAAGGGCGGGCGATGGCGCTCGGCGCGGGGAGAAGGGTGGCGATGAAGAACTCACCGACGGTCGAGGAGCAGCTGGAGATGCTGCAGCGCATGGTGGCGGTTCGCCGTCTCGAGGAGCGCCTCGGCGAATTGCACAAGGCCGGCAAGACGCGCGGGCCGATCCATCGCTGCGACGGCCAGGAGGCGGTCGGCATCGGTGCGACCGCTATGCTCGACGACGAGGACCTGCTGACCAGCACCCATCGTGGCCACGCGCATTATGTCGGCAAGGGCGTCGGCATGCATCCGATCGTCGCCGAGATCCTCGGTCGCGCCACCGGCGCCTGCGCTGGCCGCGCCGGGCACATGCTGATCGCCGACATGCAGAAGGGCCTGCTCGGCGGCAACGCCATCGTCGGCGGCGGCATTCCGGCGGCGACGGGCTTCGCCGTCTCGCTGCAGATGAAGAACCGTGCCGATGGCGGACAGCGCGTCGCCATGTGCATCTTCGGCGATGGCGCCGCGCAGACCGGCATCTGCCACGAATCGATGAATATCGCGGCGCTGTGGAAGCTGCCGGTCGTCTTCGTGCTCGAGCACAACCAGTACGGGCTGACCGCGCATCATTCGACGCAGTCCTCGGTGCCCGACCTTTCCGTCCGTGCCGCCGGCTACGGCATGCCGAGCGAGATCGTCGACGGCAACGACGTCATCGCCGTCCACCGCGCCGTCGGCGCGGCGGTCGAGCGTGCAAGGCGCGGGGAGGGGCCGTCCCTGGTCGAGGCCAAGACCTATCGCATGGTCGGCTTCTCGACGAGCGATGTCGGCGGCTACCAGAAAGACGAGGATCTCGCCACCTGGCGCGAGCGCGACCCGATCGCGCTGGCGCGCGCCATGCTGGCCGACAGCATCCCGGCCGAGCGTCTCGACGAGATCGCCGCAGAAGCGCGCGCCGAGGTCGATGCCGCCGTCGAGCGGGCGCTGAACGATCCGCTGCCGACCTTCACCGACCATGCGCCGAGCGCGCCCTATTCCGTCGCGGGAGCCTGACCATGGCGATGATGCGTTATGCCGAGGCGCTGCGTGCGGCGCTGCGCGAGGAGATGCAGCGCGATCCATCCGTCTGGTTGATGGGCGAGGACATTGCCGTCTATGGCGGCGTCTTCAAGGTCTCCAAGGATCTGATGGAGGAGTTCGGGCCCGAGCGCGTGCGCGACACGCCGATCTCCGAGCAGACGCTGACCGCCATGGCGGTGACGGCGGCGATGGCCGGCACCCGTCCTGTACTCGAGATCATGTATGCCGACTTCCTGCCGCTCAGCGTCGATGCGCTGATGAATCAGGCCTCGATCTACAATTACATTTGGAACGGGCAGGTCACGATGCCCTTCGTGCTGCGCACGCAAGGCGGTGGCGGCGCTGGCGCCGGCGCTCAGCACTCCAAGAGCCTCGACGCGCTCGTCGCCCATATCCCCGGCATCAAGGTCGTCGCGCCGGCGACGGCGGCCGACGCCAAGGGGCTGCTAAAGGCGGCGATCCGCGACGACCACCCGGTGGTCTTCCTCGAGCACAAGCTGCTCTACAACAGCCGCGACGAGGTGCCGGATGGAGACCATCTGGTCGAGATCGGCAAGGCGCGCATTGCCCGCGCCGGGACGGACGTCTCGATCATCGCCTCCTCGAAGATGGTGGTCGACGCGCTGAAAGCCGCCGAGGAACTGGCGAAGGAGAGCGTCTCGGCCGAGGTCGTCGACCTGCGCACGCTGCGCCCGCTCGACCGCGACACGATCCGGGCCTCGATCGCCAAGACGCATCACGCCGTGGTGGTGAACGAGGGCTGGCGCTTCTGCGGCTATGCGGCCGAGCTCAGCGCGACGATCATGGAGTGCTGCTTCGACGAGCTGGATGCGCCGGTCGAGCGCGTCGCGACCCACGACATTCCGATTCCCTACAGCGAGCCGCTGGAAAGCACGGTCCTGCCCGACGCCACCAAGATCGCGGCGGCGGCGCGCCGGGCGCTGGCCTGAGGAGGGAACATGTCGGGTGAGATAACGCTCGCCGGCGGCGCCGGCGAATATATGGAAAGCGCGACCGTCGTCTCCTGGTCGGCCAAGCTCGGCGATCCAGTCAAGGCGGGCGAAGTCGTCGTCGTCGTCGAGACCGCCAAGGCCGCTACCGAAATCGAGGCAGAACGCGACGGCGTCCTTGCCGAGATCCTGGCGCCCGAGGGCGCGGAGGTCGGCATCGGCGCCGTGCTCGGCCGCATCGCCGACAGCCTGCCGGCATCTGCGCCGCAAGCCGTGACAATGGTCGAAGCCGCGATGCCGGCTCCGGCAACGCTGGAAATGCCCGCTATTGTGGTCAGCGGTGAGGCCGGCCGGCGCATCAGCATCTCGCCGCTGGCACGCCGCCTCGCACGCCAGGCCCGACTGGACCCTGCGGGCCTCACCGGCAGCGGGCCGGGCGGGCGGATCAAGAGCCGCGATGTCGAGCGGGCGCTACGTGAACGAGTGCCGGTGACGGCTGCCGCGATTGCGACGCCAGCCCGGTCGGTTTTCGCGATGCCGACCGCTTTAACCGTCCCGCTTGTACTGATCCACGGCTTCGGCGCCAATACCGCCGCCTGGAATACGCTAAGGCCCCATCTCGATGGCGGGCGTCAGGTCCTGGCCCCGGAACTCCCGGGCCATGGCCGCACCGCGGCCCTGTCGAAGCCGTCGCTGGATGGTCTCGCCGAAGCCGTGCTGGCGCAGATCGAAGCGAGCGGCGCAACCGAGTGCGATCTCGTCGGCCACTCGCTCGGCGGCGCCGTCGCGGCGGTCCTGTCGGGCAATCTCTCTGTCCGTGTTCGCTCGCTCACCCTGATCGCTCCGGCCGGACTTGGTCCGGAGATCGACGGGGCCTTCCTCGCCGGCTTCCTCGCGGCCCGTACACCGGAAGGCCTGCAGCCCTGGCTCGACCGCCTGGTCGGCGACGCTGCAACGCTGCCGCGCGGCTACGCTCAGGCCGTTCTGCGCGAGCGTGAACGCTTCGGCGTCGGAGCCGCCCAGGCCGATGTGGCGCAGACGCTCTTCCCGGACAGCACCCAGACGATCCGGATCGCCGGCGACCTCCAGCGCTTTTCGGGGCCGCTCAAGGTCCTCTGGGGGCGTTCCGACCGCATCATCCCACAGGCACACCAGAACGAGCTGCCCGGCCATGTCGCTTGCCACAGCTTGGAAGGCGTCGGCCATATGCCGCATGTCGAAGCCGGCGCGCTGGTGGCGCGCCTGGTGATGCAGTGCGTCAGGAGTGCCGCGGTGGCTTGACGAGGGGCGCACCTTGCAAGTCCGGACGATGAGGAGGGTGGTACGCGAAGCGCGCTCAACCCTCCTTTGCCTCAGAACCGCCACGCCAGACGTGCCGAGCCTGTATGGGACAGGAAGTCCCGACCGGTCTGTGCCTGGTATTCGCCGGTGAACTCCAGCCCGCTTCCGGAGCTGATCTGCAAGCCGAGGCCGAGATCCAGCAGGCGATCGGGCATCCGCGAGCGACTCTCGAAGGTTCCGACTTCCGACGGCGCCCCGATCAGGCTGGCGCGGGTCGTGAAGTGATCCGAGGACAGAAAAGTGAAGCCGACGGTCGCATATGGTCGCGCCCAATACCCGCCGGAAAGTTCGAAGCGGCTGCCGATCTCGAGGTTCGGGTTGATTGCGAACACCGTCTTGCTCTGCCGGTGGACGTCGAGATCTAGGCCTTCCGCGCCGTATTCACGGAAGGCGGGCGTGCGGAGATGGAGCGCGTCCACGTCGACATAGGGGCGCAGATACCAGTTTGCGAACGGCAGTTCGTAAGCGGCACGGAACCGTCCGCCGAGTGCCTCGACATGCGATCGGCTCTTGGCCACGGCCGTGATCGAGTCGATCGTGATCGCTCTCAGGTTCTGCTGCTCGGTCTTTCCGATCGTAGCAGAAGCCGCGAACAGCCAGTTGCCGAGCTGTCGCTTCACGGCGATCGATGCGTCGTAACTATCGGTCTTGCTGCCAGTGATGCCGTCCGCATCGTCGAGTTCGCCGCGCGCGAACGACGCTGTGGCACCGATGAACCAGCCGGGAGAGAACTCCTTCTGCCCGCCGATGCGATAGCTCGTCTGCCGCTGGCGATAGCCTCCTTCGTCCGGGGAGGGCGACATCCGCGAATAGTCGCCGCTGATCCGCCCCCAGACGCATTCGCCTTCGCGCATCAGCGTCGTCCCGCCCTCGAAAGCGGGGCAACTCATCGCCGCCCGCATCGACAGGCGTGCATCCTTGAACTTCGTGTTGGTCACATACTGCGTCGATTCGAGCGAAACCTCATCGAGCGCCGCGCCATACCGCTCCGGCGTCCCGATCCCTAGGAAGCGCGGGAAAACGCTTCCTTGCGCCTTCGATCCGGCATTCCATGCGGCCTGCAGGTGCTTGGCGGCCTCGCCTTGATCGCGTGTCAGCGTCATGCCGGCCGGGTTGTCGAACTTGGCCTGGGGCGTGAGCGTGATGCTGCCCCATTCGCGGCCGATCGCCCAGGATATCGGTATGCCGTTTCCTTGCGGGCCGGTGACGCCTCCAAAGCCGTCGACTCCTCTCGTCGCGGACACGACCCGGTAGTTGCCCGGCAGCAGCCACGAAACTCTCGGCTCGATGTCATGGCCAATGTGGGCCGAGCCGTCGACCTGCAACTGGCCGTGGCTCAGGCCGTTGTTCGTTACAGGATTCATGAAGTGCACGATCATCTGGCCCTTGTGCTCGAAGCGGCCGGTGACACGCGCCCGGCCTCCGATGTCGAACACGCCATCATTCCGGAAGAGCCCATTTGGGCCGACATTCACATATCCGGAGCTGGCGACGGTATATCGCCCTCCCGGCATGTTGATGAAGGTGTCGTCTGCCAGGTTGCCCTGGCGAGCCAAGTCCACATTCCCAATGATCTCGCCATGATTTTCGAGCCGATCCGCATGAACTGAACCCAGGATCGCGGTGCCCGAGATCGCGCTCAGATGCGATCCGCTCTTCAGGACGATCTTGTTTTCGTCGTTGCCGCCATCGATGCGGATGCCTGCACCTTGCCCGGAGCCACCGATGATCGTGCCCGCGTGCTCGATCGTGATCGAGCCGGCCTTGCGCGTGCGGTCCAGGGAGCCGTCGGTCTTCTGGACGCCGCTTTGCAGATAGATGCCATAGGCGTCGTCACCGAAGGCGAGGATCTGGCCGCGCGTATCGAGCTTGATGATGCCGCCTTCGCCTACCGCCCGGGAACGGGTCGTGCCGCCGTCCTTGGCCATGCCTGCCTTGCCATTGACGTCGAATGTCCAGCCGCCGCCGCCGCCCAGGCTTTGGGCGAAGATGGCGTGGGCGGCCTTGCCCCTCGTCGCGAGGGTGAACGAGCTCTGCGGATCGGCCATCTTGAGCTCGATATCGCCGCCTTTTCCGCTGGCGGCGGAGTCCCGGACGAACCCGGCTCCTTGGCTTACAGGTGCACCGTAGCCGACGCCGGTATAGCCGCCGCCGCCGCCGATCGACTGCAGGAAGACGGCGTGCGCACCATCTCCTTCGGTCCTGACGGAAGCGCTGCCGCCCAGCTTGAGCTCGATCTTGCCGCCGGCTCCCCCGCTGCCGCCTTCGGCTCCCATCTTGGTCGCCTGCTCCAGGAACCCCCTGCTCGAGGCATCGGCGCTGAAGCCGCCGCCGCCGCCGATGCTCTGCGCGAATATGCCGAACGCGCCCATTCCGTGCGTCTCGATCGTTCCCGAATGAGAGAGCTCGACCTTGCCGCCGGCGCCGCCACGACCGCCCTTTCCACCGAAGGCCAGGGTGGCTGCGGGCATCGGCAGGATGGTGGTCGACAGGTTCTCCTCGCCGCCACCCGTGGACGTGCCGTCGCCTGTGACGAGGCCGACCTTTCGCAGCAACTCGTAGGTCAGGTCGAGCGCTTCCTGCTGATCGGCATCGGCGGCCAGAACCGAGGACGATGTCGGGTCGGGTCGGCTGAAGATGAACGCTCCGCCGCCTCCGCCGATGCTCTGCGCGACCACCGCATGCGCTTCGCGACCACGCGTCTCGATCTTGCCGGTGTTCGTGATCTTCACCGTGCCGCCGGGCGAGCTTTCTCCCGCGTCGCCACCCATCCGGACATTGCTGGAAATCGAAATCGAATTGCCGCTGGCTGCCAGCGCCCCGGTGCCGCCGCCGCCACCGACGCTCTGCCCGAAGACCGCGATCGAACCCGCGCCCGCAGTCGCGATGTCCCAGGTGTTCGTCACGATGACGTCGCCGCCCTTGCCCCCCTTGCCGCCATCGGCGCCGAACGTGAAATTGGCGTTGATGTTGTTGTTGCCGGTGGCGACGCCGCTGCCGCCTCGGCCGCCACCGCCGCCGATCGACTGCGCAAAGATGCCCCAGCTGTTGTCGGCTTTGGTGGCGATCGTGCCGTAATTGTCGACGGTTACGACCCCGCCTTCGCCCGCCGTCCCGCCCGAACCGCCGAAGGCGAGCGTGAGATCGATGCTCGGAAACTCCTGCTTGGGCTTGGAGCTTGCCTCCTTGTAGGCAGACTTCAACTCGCTCTTGAGCTTCTGCAATGCGACGCCGGCGACGGCGAAGCCGCCGGCCTTGAGCAGACGCTCGCCGAAGCTCTTGTCCTTCTCGATTAGGATGTTGACGATCTTGAGCACGTTCTTGGCGTGGCCGATCTTCGTCTGCGCCGGGCTCTTCTTGTCGAAGAATTTGTAGTCCTCGACGGCCTTCTTGTCGTTCGGGTCGCCGATCGCGCTGACGATGAGGCCGTCGACCTTGAACAGTTCGTCGACGACCTGGACGATGAACTCCGCCGGCTTCTCGCCGAATTCCGGCAGCTTCTTGGTGCTGCCGCTGAAGCTGCCGCCATTGCCGCCGCCGCCGCCGACGCTCTGCGCGAAGATCCCGATCGTGCCGGGCCCGCCCAGTTCGATACGCGCGCCCGCACTGTTGGTCACCGAGACGACGTCCCCCTTGCCGCCGCCGCCTCCGCTGCCGCCCATCGTCAGCTTGCCGCTGAGCGTGCCCTTGCCGCTCGCGAGATAGCCGGCGCCGTTGCCGCCGCCACCGCCGACGCTCTGGGCAAAGACGCCAAATGAGTTCTTGCCGGTCGCGGCGATGAGGCCGGCGTTTTCGACCTCGATCTTGCCGCCTGCGCCGCCGTCACCGCCCGATCCGCCGACCGCGACCCGGGCCGAGATGGAATCCGCGAGCGGAAGGGTCTCGCTCGCGATGGTCTTGGCGATATCGTTGAACGACAGTCCCGGTGCTGCCTGGGCCGAGCCGCTGCCGCCGTTTCCGCCACCGCCACCGATGCTTTGCGCGATGATGCCGGTCGCGAAGTCCCCGGCGGTTCGAATTGAGCCGTAGTTGTGAACCGTCACCGCCTTGCCGCTGCCGCCGTCGCCGCCGGCGCCGCCGACGGACACGGCCAGTCCGATATTGGCATAGCCGCTCAGCATGTCCGCGGTCGTCGTCGCCGATCCGGCGGAGCCCCCGCCGCCGCCGACGCTCATCGCCTCGATACCGGTCGCGTCGTTGCCGAAGGTCGAGATCGCTGCGCGATTGTAGACCACGGCCTCGTCGCCGCTGCCGCCCTTGCCACCTTTGCCACCGACGGCGAAGCTCAGCGAAACCGCCGGCAGGTCGGGCGGGGCTACCGCCAGGGCGTAGCTCGCGGCATTGCCGCCATTGCCGCCGCCACCGCCGACGCTTTTCGCCTGAATCCCGATCGCGGCACGCCCCTTGGTCGTGATGAGCGAATCGTTGTCGACCGTGACCTTCGCGCCATTGCCGCCGTTGCCGCCGGCGCCGCCGATCGCGATCGACAGGCTGGCGACCACCCCGCCGGACGAAGCCTTGGCCGCTCCGCCGACGCCGCCGCCGCCGCCCACGCTCATCGCGATCAGGCCGGTGGCCGCCTCGCCGGTCGTGATTATCGATGGTGCTGTTC
>NZ_JAWDID010000052.1:0-36277 GCF_032464875.1 Allobosea rubneri | reverse complement strand
CGCCGGCCAGGCCAGGCCGGCGACGGCAGCGGCGCCCGCACTGGCGAGCAGCCCTGCGCCGACCGCGGTCGCCGCCCGCAGGAAGGCCCGCTTGTCCTCGTTCGCGCCGGCCGAGAGGAAACCTTCGGCGAGATGGCGCAGCCCCTCGCGGCACAAGGCATAGACCGGCTGCACGGCGAGCGAGTTCAGCGACCAGAAGCTGCGTTCGGCCAGGCGCAGCAGCGGCCTGAAACCGTACCAGCCGGCCACCGCGATCAGCGCGAGCAGCAGCAGCGAGCCGATGCCCGCGAGCGCGAAGAGCCGATCTGCGACCGAGGTAAACCAGGCGGTCGCGACGAGGGGCGCCAGCCCGAGCAGCACCCCTGGGACCAGCGCGAGGATGACCCAGGCCAACGCCAGCTTCGGCAGGTTGATCTCGCCGAGCAGGCTGCCCGCGATCGCCAGCAGCGAACGCTTCTTGGTGCTGCTGAAATCATCCTCGGCGTCGCCGTCGCGCGGCTCGATGATTGGCGCCATGCTCAGACGCCCTGCCAATGATCGGCTCTGGCCGGCATGCTCGGCTGTCTGATCCGCATCTCTCGCTCCCCCGGCCTGCCGCGTTCCGACCGGCAAGCGCCAAGGGATAGCCGGCCTCGCGCGGCCTTGCACCTCCCTGCCGCCCGTTCGGACGGCAGAAGGCGAGAATGGGACGCCGGGCACAGGATTGAGACAGGGGGCTGATGCCCACAGCATGACCGAACGGTACCCTTGGCTCGGGTCATAAGGTCGATCCCGGCCTGTGAAACCGCAGTTTGGCGCAGCGTCGACAGGCCTCGGTCAGACGCCGTCGTGCTCGACATGGCGACGCGCCGGCATGAAGGCTCGCGAGAAACGGCACCGATGCCCGACAGTCCTACCCCGAGGCATGTGCTTTTGACCCGTGGGGCCGGTTTCCTCGTCTTGTGGTTGGTCCTGATGGGCCCCGCCCTGAAGGACCTGCCGGTCGGCATCGTCGCGGCAGCCGCGGCAGCCTGGACGAGCGCGATTCTCTGGCCGGCGCGCGGCGGCTTGTCCCTGCCCGGCATGCTGCGCTTCCTCGTCCGCTTCCTGCCCCAGTCGGTCGCAGCCGGGCTCGACGTCGCGCGCCGCGCCTTCGCGCCCATTCCCCCACTCCAGCCGGGCTTCGTCACCTACCGGACCGCCCTGCCCGCCGGCATGGCACGCCAGGCCTGTTGCGCCGTGATGAGCCTGCAACCCGGCAAGCTCCCTGTCGCAGCCGAGGCCGACGGCACGCTTCACATCCACTGCCTCGACCTGCGCGAGCCCGTGGCCGAACAGCTCGCCGCCGACGAGGCCGCGTTCTGCGAGACGCTGCAGGACGGAGGCCGCAATGGCTGAGTTCCTCACCGGCGCGGCTCTGTTCATCCTGGCCGTCACGGCGCTCGGCCTGTTCAGGGTGCTGCGCTCGGAGCTCGCGGTCGAACGCATGATGTCGGTGCAACTGCTCGGGACCGGCGCCGCCGCCGCGCTCCTCCTGCTCGGCACGGCCTCGAACGCCCCGGCCATGACCGATGTCGCCCTGCTGCTGATGCTGCTCGCGGCCTTTTCCTGCGCCGCCTTCGCCCTCGGCCAATCGGATGGGCCGGACGACGCCGCCGCGCCGAAGGGCGACGAGCCATGAGCGCGCTCGCCGATCTCTTCACGCTCGTCATGGTCGCTGGCGGTGCGCTGCTCTTCCTCGCCGGAACGCTCGGCCTGCTGCGTTTCCCTGACACGCTGAGCCGGCTGCACGCGCTCAGCAAGGCCGACAATCTCGGCCTCGGCCTGATCGTGCTCGGGCTCTTGCCCCAGGTCGGCAGCATCGCCGGCGGGCTGAAGCTGGTCTGCGTCTGGCTGCTGGCCCAGCTCTCGGCTGCGACCGCGAGCCAGCTGATCGCCGGCGCCCTCCATCGCCGCAAGTCCGGCCGATGAACCTGCTCCTCGACCTCGCGCTCGTCGCCTGGCTGATCGTGCTGGCGCTCCATGTCGCCCGGACCGGCGACGACCGCAATGCGATCATCGCCTTCATCGCCTTCGGGCTCCTGCTCGGCCTCGCCTGGACCCGTCTCGGGACGATCGACGTCGCGCTGACCGAGGCGGCGATCGGCGGCGGCATCACCGGCCTGCTGCTGCTGCGCGCCGAAGCGCATCTGCGCCGTGGCAGGCCAGTCGGCAGCACCGCGCGCCAAGGCAAGAGTCTCACGACGATCGTCGCTGCTTTGACCAGCATCGCAGTCGCCCTCGGCCTTGGCCTCGCCGTGCTCGCCTTTCCCTCGCCGGCACCGACTCTGGCGCCGCCGGCGCTTGCGGCGATCGACGCGACCGGGCTCGGCAACCCGGTTACGGCAGTGCTGCTCGCCTACCGGGCACTGGACACGCTGCTCGAAAAGGTCGTCGTGCTGCTCGCCCTGCTCGGCGTCTGGGCACTCACCCCCGATCATCTCTGGGGCGGCGCGCCTGAGCTGAAGGAGGCGAACCCTCCGCAGCCGCTGCTCTATCTCGCCCGCATGCTGCCCCCCTTCGGGGTCCTGATCGCCGTCTACATGGTCTGGGTCGGGGCCGACGCGCCGGGCGGCACATTCCAGGCCGGCAGCATCCTCGCCGCGATGTGGCTACTCGTCATGCTGGCCGGGCTCAGACCGGCGCCCGAGACGCGGAGCCTGATGCTGCGTCTCCTGCTGGTCGGCGGGCCAGCCCTGTTCTTCGCGATCGGCTTCCTCGGCTTTGCCGTCGCTGGCGGCTTCCTCGCCTATCCCGAGCCCCTGGCCAAGGCGCTGATCGTCGGCATCGAAGCCGCCCTGACGGTCGCCATCGCTCTCGCGCTCGGCTTGCTCGTCGCCGGCCCGGCCAACAGGGCACCGGCCCCGTGACCTCCGGCATCTACGACACCGCGACCCTGTTCGGCCTGTGCGGTGCTACGCTCGCTGGCATCGGCCTGTTCGTCGTGATCGCCCATCCCGGGCTGCTGCGCCGGCTCATCGGCTTCAACATCCTCGGCGCCGGCATCTTCATGGTCTTCGGGGCGGTGGCGCGGCGCGGCGCCGCGGCCGGCCTGCCGGGCGATCCCGTCCCGCAGGCCATGGTGATCACCGGCATCGTCGTCGCCTTCTCGGCCAGCGCACTCGGCGTGGCGCTGCTGCGACGCTTGTTCGATCTCACCGGCCGCGAGAGCCTCGAGCCGTCGGCCGCCGGCGAAACGCCGCGAGCCGAGTCATGACGCCGCTCGCCCTGGCCCCTGTCCATGTCGCGACACCGGGCGGCTACCTGCTCGTGCTGGCGCTGACCTTGCCGGTCCTCGGCGTTCTGGCGATCCTGGCGCTCGCGCCGCGCCGTGCGAGGCAGGTCGCCCTGGCCAGCATGGCGGCGGGCCTTGCCGTCGCCATCGCGATCCTCGCCGAGCTCCTGCGCACCGGAGATGCGCTGACCTATGTCGTCGGCGGCTGGCAGCCGCCGCTCGGCATCGCCCTGCGGGCCGACGGGCTTTCCGCCGCGCTGATCGCGATGACGGCGCTGGTGATCTCAGCGACTGGCCTGTTCGCGCGGGGCATGCAGGATCTTTCGCCCGAAACGCGCGATGGCCGGGCAGCGACGACCTTCTGGGCCCTGCTGCTCGCAACCTGGAGCGCGCTGAACGCCGTCTTCCTCGGCGAGGACCTGTTCAACCTCTATGTCGCGCTGGAGCTGCTGACATTTGCCGCCGTGCCGCTGGTCTGCCTCGATGGCCGGGCCGAGACCATGGCGGCGGCGCTGCGCTATCTGATGTTCGCGCTGCTCGGATCGCTGCTCTATCTGCTCGGCGTCGGCCTGATCTACGGCGCCTTCGGCACGCTCGACATCAGGATCCTGTCCGGGCTTGGCGACGGTGGCCCAGCCCTTTCCGTTGCGCTGGCGCTGATGATCACCGGGTTGCTCGCCAAGGCAGCCCTGTTCCCGCTGCATCTGTGGCTGCCGCCCGCCCACGCCGGAGCTCCGGCGGCCGCCAGCGCCGTGCTCTCTGCGCTGGTGATCAAGGCGCCGGTCTTCCTGATCCTGCGCCTCGTGCTCGATATCGCGCCGCCGGAGGCCGCAGCCTTCGCCGGACAGCTCCTCGCCATCCTCGGGGCCTCGTCGATCCTGTTCTGCAGCGTCATGGCGCTCAGGCAGGCGCGGCTCAAGCTGATGATCGCCTATTCGACGGTGGCGCAGATCGGCTATCTCTTCATCGTCTTCCCGCTCGCCTCGGGGCCGGACGGGATGCCACCCTGGGAGACTATCGCCTGGACCGGCGGCACGCTGCAGCTCGTCTCGCATGCGCTCGCCAAGGCCGCGATGTTCCTGGCGGCCGGCGTGGTCGCCGAGGCTTTCGGCCATGACCGCATCGCCGATCTCGGCGGCTTCGGTCGCGCCCTGCCGCTCAGCGCCGCCGCCTTCGGCCTCGCCGGCCTCTCGCTGATGGGCATTCCGCCGAGCGGCGGCTTCATCGCCAAATGCCTGCTGCTGACCGCGGCCGTGATCAACGGCCATCCCTGGCTGGCAGCCACCATACTGGCCGGCGGCCTGCTCGCCGGCGGCTATGTCTTCCGGGTGATCAACACCGCCCTCGCCAGCTCTGCCGTGCCGCCCGCGGTGCAAAGGACGATCCCGCGGCGGCTCGAGATGACGGCGCTCGCCCTCGCGGTTGCGGCAGTGCTGCTCGGCTTCATCCCGCTGGAGCCTTTCGGCCTGCTGCAGATCGGCCGCTCCGGACTGGCCACGGCGGTGGCGCCATGACCGTCTCCGGCTCGCTCCTCGCCGCGACCATCCTGTTGCCGCTGGCCACGGCGGCCCTTTGCCTCTCGCGCGCCTTCCGGGCACGGGCGCCGTCCCTGCTCGTCCTCGCCCCGCTCCCCGGGCTACTCGCCGCGCTTCTGGTGCCGGACGGGAGCTCGGCGCTGTTCCCGGCGCCCTTCCGCCTGTCGCTGATGCTCGACCGGCCGGGCGCGATCCTGCTCGGCGGCGCGGCTCTGCTGTGGAGCGCCGCCGGCGCCTTCGCCGCCTCCTATATGCGCAGCGACCCGGCCAAAGCGGGCTTTGCGGTCTGGTGGCTGCTGACGCTCGCAGGCAGCCTCGGCCTGTTCATCGTGCGCGACATCGCCAATTTCTACCTGCTCTTCACCCTGGCGAGTCTCGCCGCCTACGGCCTAATCGTCCATGAGCAGACCGCGCGCGCACACCGGGCCGGGACCGTCTACGTCGTGCTGGCGCTGCTTGCCGAGGCCTTCCTGCTGCTCGCCTTCGTGATGCTCGCCGCCGGCCATCCCGACCCCAACCCGGCGATCCGCGAGGTGGTCGCCACACTGCCCGCCTCGCCGCTGCGCGATGCCATCGTCACCCTGCTGGTGCTCGGCTTTGCCTTGAAGCTCGGCCTCGTCCCGCTGCATGTCTGGCTGCCGCTCGCGCATCCGGCCGCGCCGATGCCGGCTTCGGCGGTGCTCAGCGGCGTCGTGGTCAAGGCCGGCGCGATCGGGCTGATCCGCTTCCTGCCCTTCGAGGCCGGTCTGCCCTTCTGGGGTGCGCTGCTGATCGGCGCCGGCTTCGTCACCGCCTATTACGCCGCCATCGTCGGCGTCACCCAGACCCGCGCCAAGACGATCCTGGCCTACTCCACGGTCAGCCAGATGGGCCTGCTCGCCGTGCTGCTCGGCACCGGGCTGGAGAATGCGGACCCCGGCGCGACCAGCCTCGTCGCCTACTACGCCGTGCACCACACGCTGGTGAAGGGCGCGCTCTTCCTGGCGGTCGGGGTCCTCGCCGCCACCGGCGGAGCGCGGCTGCGGCCGGTGCTCCTGCTGACCACCATCCTCGCGCTCAGCCTCGGCGGCATGCCGCTGACCAGCGGCGCGCTCGCCAAGCTCGCGAGCAAGCCGATGCTCGGATACGGGCTCGTCAGCCATGCCATGGCGCTGGCCGGCGCCGGCAGCACGATGCTGATGCTACATTTCACCCTGGTCGTCGCCCGCGACGTCAGGGGCAATCCAGCCTCGGTCGCGCCGGCAGGACAGCTCATCCCCTGGCTCGCGGTCGCCGCCGCCTCGCTGATCCTGCCCTGGTCGCTCTACCCGGCGATCTCCGGCGAGCCGCTGGCCAGCCTCATCCAGCCCGATGCGCTCTGGAAACTGATCTGGCCGATGCTGCTCGGCGCCCTCGCCTTGCTGCTCGTCCGGCGCTTCGAGCGCTTGCCAGGAGCCATTCCGGAAGGCGACATCGTCGTCCTCGCCGAAGCGGGGACGCCCGCCATTACCCGTCTTGCCGCTTTCATCGAGCGGGCCGATGCTCATCTGCGCCGCTGGCCGGTGGCCGGGCTGTTGCTGCTGGCGCTCGCCATCCTCATCGGCGGCGCCTTGATGCTTCAGGCCTGACGGACCGCGCAGAGCAAGTACAGGACTGGACCCGATTTGACCCCGATCGAGAGCACAGCCGTCGTCACCGCGATCACGATCGCCCTGTTCGCTTGGAACAGGCTGCCGGTGATCATCGTCGCCATCGGTGCCGCGCTGGCGCTCTGGGCGACCGGCGCCGTCACCCTCGAACAGGCGATGGCCGGCTTCGGCGATCGCGCCGTGCTCTTCATCGCCAGCCTGTTCATCGTCAGCGCCGCGCTGGAGAAGACCGGCGTCACCGCCTGGGCCGGGCAATTGCTCATCGCCAAGGCCGGCGAGAACAGGCGTACCCGTCTGCTGATCATCATCATGGCGGCAGTCGGCTGCCTCAGCGCGCTGATCAGCGGCGGCGGCGCGGTCGCCGCCTTGATGCCGGTCGTGGTGATAGCGGCGATCCGCCTGCGCCAGTCGCCCTCGCAACTCCTGATGCCGCTAGCCTTCGCCGCCCATGCCGGCTCGAACCTGCTGCTGACCGGCGCCCCGAAGAACATCCTCGTCTCGGAAGCGCTCGAGGATGCCGGCATGAAGGGCTTTGCCTTCGCCGAGTTCGCGCTGGTCGGCCTGCCACTGCTCGCCGGCACGATGCTGATCATCCTCCTGCTCGGAAAATACCTGCTGCCGGCCCAGAGCAGCGCCCGACTGCCCGCCGATTTCAGCCGCCACGCCCAGACGCTGGTCGAGCACTACGGGCTCAGCGACGGCGTCTTCCGCCTGCGCGTGCGCTCGACCTCGCTCTATCTCGGCAAGGCTCCAGCCGAACTCAATCTCGCCGGCGATCCGCGCCTCCAGCTCATCGCCGTCCAGGAAGGCGCCACGGGCAAGCCGCTGCGCGCCCCGGCCATCTCGGTCGGCGACTATCTCCTAGTGAAGGGCGAGGCCGAGGCGATCGCCAATCTCGCCGCCGAGAAGCATCTTGCCCTCCGCGAGGACGGCGCAGACGACGAAGCAGGACCGAGCCTGTTCAACCGCCGCTCCGGCCTCGCCGAGGTCGTCATCCCGCCGCGTTCCGCCCTGATCGGCCGGCCCATGTTCCCGGGCATGATCACCGATAGCGGCGACCTCGTGGTGCTGGCGGTGCAGCGCGCGGGCGTCGATCTCGAAACGGGGGACGTGCTGCAGCCCGGCGACACCATCCTGCTGGAAGGCAGCTGGAAGGCACTCGACCTGCATCTCGCCGACCCCGACGTGCTCGTCGTCAACTCGCCCGACCTCGTCCGGCGCCAAGCTGTGCCGATGGGCGCCGGCGCCGGCGTCGCCGTCGCGGTGCTGGCCGGGCTCGTCGTCATGCTCGCCACCGGCATCGTGCCGCCGGCGGTGGCCGGGCTCGTCAGTGCCGGCCTGCTGATCCTCGCCGGCACGATCACTGTCGAGCAGTCCTATCGCGCCATCAACTGGACGACCGTGATCCTGGTCGGCGCGATGATGCCGCTCTCGACCGCCATGGTGCAGTCCGGCGCAGCGCAGCTCGTCGCCGACCATCTCGTCGCCCTGACCGGCGGCGCCGGGCCGGTCGTCTTCCTCGCCGGGCTCTTCGTGCTGACAGCCAGCCTCGGCCAGATCATGAGCAATACCGCAACCACCATGCTGGTCATCCCGATCGCCATGGCGGCGGCGGCCGGCATGGGCGTCTCGCCGCGCCCGATCCTGATGAGCCTTTGCATCGCCGGCGCGGCGTCCTTCCTGACACCGATCGCAACCTCGACCAACATGATGGTGATGGGCCCGGGCGGCTACAGCTTCACCAGCTACTGGAAGCTCGGCACGCCGCTGATGATCTGGTTCTTCATCATGGCGGTGTTCTACGTGCCGCTGGTCTGGCGCTTCTGAGGCCAGAGCATTTTCAAGCGAAGTGGGTACCGGTTCGCGTGAAGAAAATGCCAGAAGAACAAGGCTAGTTCTTCGCCGGCACCGCCGTGGAGGCCGGAGCGCCCGCCCGTAGCTTCTCGTCCACCCTGTCGATCAGATAGGGGAAGAACGGGTTCGACGACATCCGCAGCAGCGAATCGAGGTTGACGATCAGCGTGCCGCGTTCGCCCCGCGCCGCGACCGAGCCGAGCTTGATGCCGAAATCCTCGGCCGGGTCAGGCTTCAGCCCGTAGAGCCCGTCCGTCACCGGAAACGGCAACGCGACATGGGAGAGCGAGAAGACGTCGAACGGGTATGACAGGCCGAGATCGCGCACGGTCTCGGTCGAGGCGCCGGCTTCCGTCACGCGCTCGACCACGTCGCTGGAATCCTCGCTGGCATTGGTGATCACCGTGAGCCGGAAGTTCCGCGGCGGTGCGGGCAGTATCCGGGTCAACAGTGTGTCGGAGGTGGTGCTGAGCAGCGGCCCGAACTTGGCCGCGCGGTTCAGGTCGAACAGCACGAGTTCGCTGCCATTGGCCGGGAGATGGGCATAGAACGAGTTGATGATCGCCCGCGTGCTCACGGTGAAGTCCATCACCGACTGGAAGGTGAGCGTCGGCGCGAGATCCTTCAGCCGGCCCTCTCGCCCGAGCCGTATGATCTTCTGCTGCAGAGCCTGGGTCAGGAGGTGCGACTGCCGGGCCCCGTTGACCGGGAAGGAGTTGTACTTGAACGGGTTGAACTCCGGCAGCACGCCGAGCCAGGCCGCCTTGGCGAAGGCGGGCAGGATCGCAGGCAGGCCCGCCAGCCCGGCAAAGCGCGCAAAGGCGGTGATGCCGACCATCGGCGAGATCAGGACGAGCCGCTCCGGCCGTGCCAGCTCCTTGTTCTCGAGCGCTTCCAGCGCATACATCAGCGCGAGCGCCCCGCCATTGGAGAAGCCGACCAGATGCAGCGGCGCGGCGGCATCGACCCGCTTGCGCGCCTCCCTGACCGCAAGGCGCGTCGCCGCCAGCCAGTCCTCCCATTCGACCTCGGTCAACCCGGCCGGGACGGTGCCGTGCCCCGGGAGCCGGATGGCGATGGCGACGAAACCGCGGTCGCGATACTGCCGCGCGACATGGCGCAGGCTGTAGGGCGAATCCGTCAGGCCATGCAGGAAGACGGCGGCGCCGACCGGCTTGCCGTCGGGCTCCATCACATAGGAGCGGTTCCAATCCTGCTTGAAATGGGCGGGGTGGATCGCGCTGCCGTCGAAATAGCGGTTGACCGGGACCCGCTCCTCCGGATCGAGCTTCTGCGTCACCTCGGCTCGCACGCTGGCAAAGGCCTTGTCCTCGGCCTTGAGGTAGTCACCCCAGCCGGCGCGATCGAGCTGCTTGATCGAGAGTTCTTCGGGCACGAAGGTGTGCCAGGGTTCGAGCGGCGCGCCCCTCTGGGTGTCATAGATCCGCAGCCCCAGCAGGGACAGCGCGACGATCGCGAGGACCGCGCCCCCGCGCTTCAACGTCTTGCCGATGAACCTGCGCATGCCCTGGACCTTCGAGACCTTGTCGATGCTGGCTGGGCTCAGGCCGCCGCCCGCCTCGTGGCGAGCGCGATCGCGATATAGGCCCAGCCGGCAAAGAGAAGCGAGACGCCGACCAGCGTGCCCGGCGTGTAGATGCCGCCGCCGGGGAGCTGCATCGCCATTACGACGCCGACGAGGATGGTGACGATGCTCGACAGGAACATCCAGACGACGCCGTTCTGCGCCCGCATCCTGATCGCGAGCCCGAGCTGGGCGACGCCTTCCGCCATCAGCACCAGCGCAATCACCAGGGTGATCGCGATCGCCCCCTTCATCGGGTTGAAATACACCAGGAGTCCGCCGAGAAGCTCGACCAGGCCGATCAGCAACTGCCAGAGGAAGCCGCCCCATTCCTTCACCGAGAAGGCGTGGAACACCTTCAGCGCCCCGACGATGGCGAGCAGCAGGCCGAGGAACAGGGTCACGGCCATGGTCGAGAGCGCGGGACTCGCGATTGCGGCGATGCCGGCGACGATGAGGACGATGCCCAACGCGATCAGCTTGCCCGAGACCAGCCGGGCCAAGCTTGCGCCAGATGGGTTTCCTGAATGCTGCGCCATGATCTGCCCCATCTGCCGTTGCCAAGCCGGCTCGCCGCCGAGCCGCCGCCACCTGCAACGAGCTTCGGGCGCATTATACCGCCATTTTGCAGTTATGGCCCGACGCAGCCGAAGATGGATCAGCAGGGAATCCCAAAGCTAGTCACGGAGTCCCGTTTTGGTCACTGCGGCTCCCTGTTCAGCCGCAGCCGCCGTCCTCGCCCTTGCGCGCATTGAGGATCGGCCAGAAGCCGATCAGCCAGATCGCGAAAGACGCCGACCAGAGCAAGGCCGCCAGCGTGTAGTGCAGACCCGCCAGGCCGGTGCCGATGCCGAGTTCCGGCAGCGTTCGGACGAGGCCGGCGGCCGCCATCGCCGCCAGCGCGAGTTTGGCGGAGGCCGGTAGCACGAGGTCGCGCCCGCTGTGGCGCAGGCCGGCGATGACGAAGACCGCCATCACCGCGAGCCCGAGCGCACCGACCGAGAGGAGGTGCAAGCCCGTCATCGGCGAGAGCGGGGCGCCGAGCCCGGAAAGGCCGATGGCGAGGAAGCCGAGCCCGCCATAGGCGTTGGCGGCCGCGAGTGCCAGCACCTCCGCCCGCAATACGGCGCGGCCGATGAACCACTCGGCCAGGCGGTCGAAGAAGGCCGCAGCCGCCGCCAAAGCGAGCCAGGCCGGGACAGCCGAGTCCGGCCAGAGCAGCGCCGCGGCAAGCTGGAGCGCGACCAGGCCGGCCGTCAGGTTCTGGCGGCCGGGATGCGGGCGATAGGGCGTCGTCTCGCCGCTCGGATCCAGCGCATGATTGACCACCACGACATTGATCCGGGCGATGGCGAGCGAGAGGAAGACCAGGAAGACGGCGAGCGCGGCATGCAGCAGCCGCCCGGAAAGCGCCGTCGCACCCGTCAGCCAGGCTGCGCGGATCGCGAGCTCGAGCAGCGCGAAGAAGAAGACCCAGAGCACGAAGGAGCCATGACGGGTGCTGCGGCGCGCGATCAGCGGCGCGGCGACGAAGAAGAGCAGCAGCAGGAGGAAGGCAAGGTCGGTCGCCCCAGCGACGATGATCAGCGCATCGGCGCCGACGAGACCGATCAATCGGCCCGGTAGCCAGAGCCCGGCGAGCAGCAGCAAGGCCCTGCCGCTGCGGGCTTTCGTATCCGTCCATTCCGGCATGGCCGAGGCGAGGAAACCGGCGAGCGCCGCGCCATAGGTCCCGAAGATCATCTCATGCGCATGCCATTGCCCGGGCGGAACCTCGCGCGCGAAGGGCAGGCCGAGGCCGAACAGCGCGACCCAGGCGAGCGGCAGCAGCACGGCATGGGCGGCCGCGAGCGGGAAGAACAGCTTGAGCCCTTCGGCGAGCAGGGGATGGCGGACGCCCGTGGCAGCGTCGATGCTGTGCTGGCTCATGCCCTGTCCCGATCCGGGTCGAACAGCTCGGCGAAGGCGGGCTCGTGCATCCAGCCCTGGACCATCTCGAAGATCGCCCGGTCGTCGCGCGCGCCGGGCGTGCCCGCGATCGTTCGGTCGACGAGAATGCTGCCGTCACGGCCGGACATGACGATGATGCGGTGGCCCAGCCGCGCCGCCTCCGAGAGATCGTGCGTGACGAACAGCGCCGAGAATTTTTCGCGCGCCGAGGCGGTGATGACGAGATCCTGCAGGACGCGCCGCAGGCCGACATCGACCGCCGTGAACGGCTCGTCGAAGAAAACCACCTCCGGATCGACCGCGAGCGCCCGTGCCACCGCTGCGCGCTGGCGCATGCCGCCGGAGAGCTCGGCCGGGTACTTGTCGAGATCGCGCGGGTGCAGGCCGACCTCGGCGGCGCGTGCCGCGGCGATGACATGGCGCTCCTCGCGGCCAACTCCGCGCGCCGCCAGCCCGTAGGCAATGTTGTCGACCGTGCGCTGCCAGGGCAGCAGCCGCGGCTCCTGGAAGACCACGGCATGGCGCCGATAATCCCGCCGCACCCGCCCGCGGAGCGGATCGACGAGGCCCGCTGCGATCTGCAGCGCCGTGGTCTTGCCGCAGCCGGAAGGGCCGACCAGCGCCAGCACCTCGCCCCGGTCGAGATTGAGCGTCAGATTTTCAAAGACCGCGCGGCCGAGAAAGGCATGGCCGATGCGTTCGAGTGCGAGCCTCATCGCTTCACACCCCAGGGCCGCCCGGCCTCGCGCCATTGCTCGAGTCGGTCGCGCAGGGGCTGGATCAGAACGTATTCGGTGAAGAGCGCGAAACCGACGACGGCGAGCACCAGCGCGGTGACGCGCGGAATGTCGAACAGCGCCCGCGCGCTGGCGAGATCGCCGCCGAGCCCGCCGGCATTGGAGAGCAGCTCCGCCATCACCGTGACCTTCCAGGCCGAGCCGGCGGTCGTCGTCCAGGCGGGAAACAGATAGGAGACGAGATGCGGCGCCGTCACCGTGCGCAGCCGCATGAAGCGGCCGGCGCCAAAGCTCTTCGCCATGGCTTCGAGCGCCCGGTCGCGCGTCGCGACGCCTTCCAGCCCGCCCGCGAAGGAGATCGGCAGCGAGGCGACGACCACCGTCAGCACCGCCGTGCCGCCCTTGGCGCCGAACCAGATCAGGGCGAGCACGATCCAGGCGATCGGCGGCACGCCGAGGATCACCGTCACGACCGGCCGCATCAGCCGCATCGCCGCGAAGGAATAGCCCGCGGCGATGCCCGCGCTCGTGCCGATCGCCACCGAGAGCAGGAAGCCAAGACCAGCGCGCTGCGCCGTCTCCAGCGCCGCGACGCGGAAATCGGGCTCGCCGATCAGCCTTGCGACCTCCTGCCCGGTTTCCAGCGGCGATGGCAGCACGAAGGAGCCGTAGATCTCATGCCCGGCCTGCCAGGCGGCGGCGAGGCAGAATAGCCCGGCGGCACCGGCCCAGCCCGACCAGAGATAGCGGCCGAGCCAGCCGAGGAAGGCGAGGATGGAAGCCATGCCGTCAGAGGGCGTAGAAGCCGTCGCCCGGCAATTTGCCGCCGATGATGCGGGGATCGCCCTCGGCCAGCGCCGCGAACAGCTTCTCCAGATCGGGGCGCGCCGCCGAGGCGGGCTGGACGACGAGATTGCTGAACGGCACGGCGCGCGCCAGAACCGGGCCCGGCAGCTGGAACAGCGTCGCCGCCTCCGAGGCGACGGCCGCAGGATCGGCAAGCACGGCGGCGAGTGCGGACTCCATCCCCAGCTGCAAGGCGCGGATGCCGGCCTCGCCGATCTCGCGGCCGAGCACGTCGCTGACAGCGAGCCCGGCCTGCGGCAGGCTCGCCGCGCCGGTCGCCTCCCGCCAGGCGAGACGCGTGTCGATGGCGCGCTCCAGTCCCTTGCCGCGCAGTCCGGAGAGCAGGAGCGCGCCGGCCGATGCCGGCTCGGAGAGCAGCGCGGCATCCGCCCGGCCGGCGAGCAGGAGCTGCACCGCCTCGGGCGGCGTGCCGGAATAATCGATGCTCAGTGCGTCGGGCGCGATGCGGCGGGCGGCGAGCAGGCGCCGGAAGATGAAGTCCGGCATGTCGTTCTTGAACGGCACGACGACCCGCTTGCCCTTGAGATCCTCGAGCGTCTTCACCGTGCCGGCAGGTGCGACGACGCTGAGCAGGCCGTGGGTCAGGATGTTGACCAGCTTCAGGCCGAGGCCGCGATTATGGAGATTGGCGGCGGCATAGCTCGGCATCACCACCGCCTTCATCGTGCCGGAGGAGAGGCCGGCGCGCATCTCGTCGGGCGTGCGCCAGATCCTGACCTCGACCGGCATCGGCAGCGCCTTCAGCGCCGCCTCCCGCGCGGCGGCGACCAGCAGCAGGCCGGGCGTCGCCGGCGGCCCCCAGAGCACCAGCGGCTCCACTGCCCGCGCGACATGCGGCATGGCGAGGCTGGCCGTGGCGGCGGCGAGGAAATGGCGGCGGTCGAGCATGGTGCCCTCCTTGGCGCGGCCGCAACTTGCAACCGCGCGATCTGGTTCGGTCAGGCTGTCAGAAGGTCGCCTTCAGGCCGGCATAGAAGGCGCGGCCGGTTCCCGGCAGGAAGGCGGCCTGGTCGGGCCGGGCCTGGTCGACGATCAGCGTCGAGGCGGCATAGGTCTTGTCGAGGAGGTTGGTGACCTCGCCGAACATCGTCAGCCGCTCGGTGAGCTTGTACTCGGTGCGCAGGTCGACGAGCGCATAGGGGTCGGCATAGAGCGTGTTCATGTTGTCGACCGGGGTCTTCTCCGGATTCCAGCGCAGCGCTGCCTGCAGCATCCAGGCTTCGGTCGCCTGGTATTGCAGCGTGGCGTGGATGACGTGGCGCGGCGCGCCGGCGACGCGGTTGTTGCCGCGCACGGGATCGTCGACGAAGCGGAAGTCCTGATAGGTGTAGGCGAGGCGCCCGGTCAGCCGGTCGAGGAGCTGCGCGCCGAGGCCGAGCTCGATGCCGAAATGCCGCGTCTTGTCGGCGTTGACCGCGCCGAGCGAGGCGCCGGTGGCGTCGCGCAGGCTGAGCAGCTCCTTGTCGACCCAGGAATAGTAGACGACGCCGTCCCACGAGAAGGTGCCGTGCCGGCCGCGCCAGCCGCCTTCCAGCGTCGTCGCCGTCTGGGCCTTGAGATTGGGCGTCGAGAAAGCGGCGGCCGCCGCCATCGGCGCGGCCGGGTTCGGGCGGCCGGGGCTGCTGTTGGGCGTGCCGTTTATCGTCGCCAGCAGATCGTCATGGGTCGGCGGTTCGAAGCTGCGCGAGACCGCCGCATAGACGATCTGGTTGGCGTCGGGCCGCCAGCTGGCGCTGAGGCTCGGGCTCCAGCCGTCATAGCTGCGCGAATAGGTCGTGCTCTGCGTCGGCACCGAGCCGTTCGGCAGGAGCGCATAGGGCGAGGCCGGGCTGTAGGCATTGGTCGGCCGGCGCGCTGCGAGATAGGTGTCCGAGTTGTCGCGCGTCGCATGGGCATAGGAGAGAGCCGGCGAGATGGTGACGTTCTGCCAGACCGGGATATTGGCCCCGGCATAGAGCGAGAGCGTGCTGGCATCGAGATCGCTCTCGCCGAACAGCGCCCCGCTGACGCCGCCCTGGTTGAGATAGTTCTCGCGCTTCGCCGAGCCGACCACATAGTGCGCCGTCGTCTCGAACAGCGGCAGCGCCGCGGTCTCGACCGGCTTGTAGACATAGCGCGCAACCGCAGTGAGATCGCCGCCCTTCGTGACGCGCACCCCGGATGAGATCGGGAAGCGGAACATGTCGTCGGTATAGGTGTAGCCGAGGCCGAGATCGACGAGATGCGGCCCGTACTCCGCCGTGGTGCGGTTGCCGATGAAGAACTGCTTGGCCTCGCGGCGGGGCTTGTCGCGCAGCACGTTCGGCCCGGGATCGACCGCGACGCCACCGACCACACGCGGCCCGCCATGGACCTGCTTCGGGTCGAGGCGTAGACCCTGCTTGGTCAGCGGGCCCGCGACGTCGAAGCTGAGATCGGTATAGCCGACGAAAAACCGCGTCTTGATGGTCTCGCTCAGCGCGATGCCGACATTGGCACTGGCGCTGATGCGCTGCGAGTCGTTGTAGGTGCGATAGCCGTCCGAGCGGCTGATATCGGCCTGGAGCAGCCCGTCAACACCGTCCTGACGGAAGCCGGTCTGCCCGGAGGCGTTGAACTGGCCGAAGCTGCCGCCGGAGATCTGCACCTTCGAGCCCGGCGCGTTGCTGCCGGTCGGCGAGACGAAGTTGAGCGCGCCGCCGAGCACGGTGGCGCCGAGCCGGTGCGCGGTTTGGCCGCGATAGACCTCGATCGACTGCGCCTGCCCTGGATTGGCGAGGCCGACGATATAGGAGCCGTCGGCCCGGTTGAGCGGCAGGCCGTCGCGCAGGACGAGGATGCCGCGCTCGACCGGGTTCTGCTGCAGGCCGGAGCCACGGATCTGGACGCGCGGCTGGTCGTTGCCGCCGAAGAATTGCTGGACGACGACGCCCGGCGCGTTCTGCAGCGCCTGCGCCAGGGTCGGATTGCCGCTTTGTGGGATGTCCTCGGCCGTCAGCAGCGTCGCGCCGCCGGCGGTGGCGAAGAAGCGCTCGCGCACGAAGCTCGGCACGCCGTCGGCCGCCCCCTCGACGACGATGGTGTCGAGGCTGATCGTCGAGCCCGGCGAAGCGGACTGGGCGAGGCAGGCCTGGCCGGACACCGATGCCAGCAGCGCGCCAAGCATGATCCGGTGCACGAGGGGCGTGCGCTTGCCGGCAGCTGCGGCGGGGCCTGAGGTCTTCTCGGTCATGTCGGCTCTCGTCGGCATGTCTCGAACGGGCGCGCAGCATCGGCCGGCGGCGCGGGCTGGCGCTCCGTTGCGGGACGGGGTAAACATGAATTTCAGATGGCTCTTTTCTAGAATGGAGCCGGCGGGTTTGTAAACAGTAATTCCGAATGAATTTATAGGACGACTTTACGGAAATCGAATTTGAGCACGATCAAACTCGATTAACAAAGTATAGATTGGAATTTCTCAAATCAAAATTTGAAGCAAATTGCTTCTATAGCCAGTCATTATTACAAACACTTTAAACAACACCTTCTCGCTTGGAGCGGCCTGGACGAACGATGCGCCTGACCCAATTCAGCGAATACGCACTCCGGCTGCTCGTCTTCGCCGCCGCCCACCCTGATCGGCTGGTTACGATCGAGGAGGCCGCGAAGGCCTATGACATCTCGCGGGCGCATCTGATGAAGGTCGCCAATCTCCTGGTCAGGCAGGGCTTCCTCAAAGGCGTGCGCGGGCGCGCCGGCGGCCTCGCGCTCGCCCGCGAACCGGACCGGATCACGCTCGGCGAGCTGATCCGCGCCACCGAGCCGGCCTTCTCCGTCGTCGAGTGCTTTGGGGAGGCCGAGGGGCACTCCGCCCTGCGGCTCGATCATTGGCGCGGCATCCTGACCGGCGCCATGGACGAGTTCCTGGCAGAACTCGACCGGCACCGCCTGAGCGACCTGCTAGACGATCCCGGCAGACTCGGCCTGACGCCGTCCGCGGCCTGAAGGCACGATGGCGTGAACTTGCGCGGCATCAAAGACCCTGCCCCGCGCCGGCGGCAGGTTCAGACGCGAGCAGCTGCGCCAACTCCTCAAACGAAAAGACCGAGATCAGAGGCATCGCCATGACGTTTCCGTCGTTCCTTCCAGAAGCGCCGCGGCTCAGGCTCCGGGATCCGCTGGCGGCCTTCCTCGGCTCCGCGACGGATGGCGTTCTCGAATACCGCTATGAGGACGCGGTCCGGCTGGCCGGCCATTCCTGCCCCGCCGTCGCCGGCGCCTATCTCATGATCTCGCACGGGCTCGACTATCTCTACGACGAAGAATTGCCGGAGCGGGGCGGCATCGATGTCTTCATGCGCGACGGGCGCGAGCATGGCACCACCGGCGTTCTCGCCTCGATCGCCACCTTGCTCACCGGCGCCGCCGCCGAGACCGGCTTCCAGGGGATCGGTCCGGCGCACCGCTTCGCCCGCCGCGGCCTCCTGAGCTTCGAGGCGCCGATCGAGGGCGTGCTGGCGCTGCGTCGGCGCGACAGCGGAGCGGGCGTGGTGATCGACATCGACACCGGCCACGTACCGCACGATCCGGAAATGGCGGGGCTGATGCCGAGGGCAGTCGCAGGGCGGGCCGACCCGGCCGAGCAGGCCCGTTTCGCCGCGCTCTGGCAGGACCGCGTCCGGAGGATCCTCATCGACCATGCCGACGATCCCAAGCTGGTCCATCTCTATGACTGGGAAGTCAGCGATGACTGATCGGATTTGGCCGGACGATCTCATCGCCTACAAGCGCACGCCGCTCTTTACCGAGGCGACGGTCCCGGCCGGGCTGCTTCGCGCCCACGAGACCAAGGCGGGCGTATGGGCGCGCCTGCACGTGCTCGAGGGCGCACTGCGCTTCCGCGACCTGGTCGGCGGAGAGGAGCGGCTGCTTTCGCCGGGCATCCATCCCCTTGTCTTCCCGGCCTCGCCGCACGAGGTCGAGCCCGACGGCATCGTCCGCTTCTTCGTCGAGTTCCTGCGGCGGCCGTGACCACGGCTCGGCACGGCCTCTCGGTCGCCTCTGCTACGGCTTCCCGCTTTCCGCAGTCAGATGCGCCCACATCCGCTCGCGGATGGCGCCCGCCCAAGTCGCGCGCTGGGCGGCTTCCGCCTCGCTGAGGATGACGCCGCTCTCGGCGATGCCAGCCGCCCTCGCCTCGAACTCGACCCGTGCCGCATCTTCCAGATACCAGCTGAGCACCACCGCCTCTTCGAGACTCGCCCCCGCGGTGACCGCACCATTGCCGCGCATCACGATGGCGCGGGCCGGGCCCATCTGCTCGGCGAGCGCAGCGGCCTGTTCGTCGCTGCGCAGCAATTGCGGATCGTCCCAGAGCGGCGGGAACGGCGCGAAATAGGCGCCGAAACCGTGCCGCGCCCGCGGCGTGATCCGCGCGGTGCCGAGCGTCATCACCCGCCGCGGCATCGAGCGCACGACGCCGCCGACCTCCGGCCGACGCCGATAGATCTCACGATGGATGCGTACCTCGCCGAGCACGCCTTCCGGCAATGGCCCGTCGAGCGGAACGACGCTGCAGGCATCCTCATCGGCAACGAGGCCGAGCGGCTTTGCCGGCGACACCAGGAAATGGCCCGCGTCGAGGCGCATGCTGCAATGGCCATAGGCGTGGACGAGGCCATGACGCGACAGGGCTCGCCCGGCCTGCCGGACCAGATCCTCCTCGGCGGCGCTGGGCCGCGGCATTGGTGCGCTCACTTGGATGCGCTCACTTGTTGAATTCGGCGATGTTGGGCTTGGCGCCCCATTTGCAGAAGCCCTTCGGCTCGAACACATACTGCCGCTCGCGCCAGAGCAACTCGTCGGCGATCTCGCGCACGCCGCTCGAATACTCGAAGACCATGCCGTCCGGCCCCTCGAAATAAAGGAATTTGGCCGAGGAGGTCGGATGCCGGCCGGGGCCGAAGACCATGCGCACCTGCCGGTCCTTCAGGAACTGGTGCGAGCGCATGATGTCGTCGCCGGTCTCGACCTGGTGGTTGATGTGCTGGATGCCGGGCTTCGCCGAAGGGAACAGCGCGATGGTGTGGTGGACCTCGTCGATGCGCAGCAGCGGCGCATCACCGATCCGGTCGGAGACCTGGGCATTGGTGACCTTGGTCCAGAAGGCTTCGTCGCGGGCGAGATCGCTGGAGCAGAGCCCGACATGGCTGAAGCCGGTGATGCCGGCATCGCGCGCGCCGTGATAGCGCCGGCTGCTATAGCCCGGCCGCCAGGCGAGCTCGATCGGGTTGCCGGTCGGATCGCGGAAGGCGATGAAGTCGTGGACCTTGCGCAGCGCCGCCTCCGAGGCGGTTCCACGCCGGACGGGATGGCCGAGGCTTTCGAGCTGGGTGGCAGCTTCATCGAGATGGAACTGCTCTTCCACTTCGAAGCACACCACCTGGTCGCCCGGATCGCCCTCGAAATAGCAGAGCGTGTGCTCGCGCTCATCCGACTTGAAATAGACCGAGCCCTTGGCGCGCTCGGCGACGTCGAGGCCGAGGTATTCTGTGGCGAAATGCGTCGCGCCCTCGAGATCGCGGGTCCCGAGCCGGACATAGGAAACATCGGCAAGCTTGATCATGGATCGCTCCTTCCTGCCGGCTCAAAGCCGGCGAAGACGCTTCACTGATATTCGGGGATATGCGTGTCGCTGCCCCAGGCGCAGAAGGAGTCGCGCTTGCGCGGGAACTGCCGGGCGCGGCGGGGAGAGGCGAGCCGCTCGCCCTCGGCGACATAGGAGAAGTTGACGCCATCGGGGCCGGCAAAGCTCAGGAAGAGCTGTTGCGAGGCGGCGCGCCGCCCGGGGCCGTCGACGATGCGGGCCTGGGCGCCGCGCAGGTGGTAGGCGTTCTGCATGACGAGATCGACATCCTCGACGCCGAACTCGACGGAAAGGATGCCCTTCTCCTGCGAGGGGTGCACCGCGATGCGATGATGCGCCTCGTCGAAGCGGATATAGGCGGCCTCGCCGACCCAGTCGCTGACCTTGCCGCCGAGCAGCTTCGTCCAGACCTGCTGGTCGGAGGCGTCGGGCGCACCGCGCAGCGCGATCGCCTCCAGCCCGGTGATGCCGGCATCGCGCGGGCCGTGATAGCGCCAGCCGGATTGCAGCGGCCGGACCACCAGCTCGATGTCATAGCCGGCGGACATGCGGAACGAAACGAACTGCCGGACTTTTCGGACGGCGCAGGCCTCGGCGTCGCCGCGTGTAGTGGCGAGCCCGGCGCCCTGCAGCACCTTCTCGGCATGAGCCAGCGCATCGGGATCGCGCACCTCGAAGCCGATCGCCTGGCCGGCATCGAGCCCGTCGACATAAACCAGCGTGTGGTCGCGATAGTCGGAGCGGAAATAGGCTGATGTCTCGGTGCGGTCGACGAGCTGCAGGCCGAGGATGCGCGAGGCGAAATCGGCGGCGCCCTTCAGATCGGCGGTGCCAAGCCGGACATAGCGCAATTGTTCGATGGTGATCGCGTCGCTCATAGCCCGAGATGCTCTCTTTGAAGGTCCTTGTCGGCCAGCAGCGTCGCCGACGGCCCGTCGAAGACGACGCGGCCATGGTCGAGGACCAGCGCCCGTTCGGCCAGCTTCAGCGCCATGGCGAGGTTCTGCTCGGCGATCAGCAAGGTATAGCCCTCGCCGCGCAACCGCCCGACCGTGCCGATGATGACCTCCTCGATCGCCCGTGGCGAGAGGCCCTCGCTCGGCTCGTCGAGCACGATCAGGTCGGCCTGGGTCAGGAGAGCCCGCGCGATCGCGAGCAATTGCCGCTCACCGCCGCTGAGCGCACCGCTGGAGAAGGCACGGCGCTCGGCGAGGCGTGGAAAATCCGCGTAGATGCGTTCCTTGACCCAGCGCCGGTTCGGCTGCTTGCGCGACCAGAGCGCCGCCATGGTCAGGTTCTCGTCGACGGTGAGATTGGCGTAGACGCCGCGGCCCTGCGGCACGAGGGCGACGCCGAGCCGGGCGATGCGGTGGCCTGGCCAGCCGGCGACCTGCTGCCCCTTGATCGCGATCCGGCCGGAAACCTGTGGCTCCAGCCCGAACAGGGCAGAGCAGAGCGTGCTCTTGCCGGCGCCGTTGCGGCCGAGGAGCGCCACCGCCTCGCCCTTGGCCAGCGAGAAATCGACGCCGTGCAGGACGCGCACGCCGTCATAGCCGGCATCGAGCCCTGCAACTTCGAGATAGCTGGCGGAAGCCGGCTGTTGCTGTGCCTGAACCGACATCATGCGGCCTCCCCGAGCGAGGCGCCGAGATAGGCTGCCTGTGCACCTTCATGCGCCTTGATCGCGTCCGGCGTGTCGCAGGCGATCAAGCGGCCGAGATCGAGCACGGCGACGCGGTCGCAGACACCGAAAACGATATCGAGATCATGCGCGATCAGGATGGTCGAAAGGTCCTCGCCGAGCGTGCGCACCACTTCGATCAGGTGCTCGCCTTCCGCCCGCGACAGGCCGGCGGTCGGCTCGTCGAGCAGGAGCACCCGCGGGCGCATCGCCAGCGAGACCAGGACATCGACGATGCGCTGCTCGCCATAGGAGAGGCCTGCGACCGGCAGGTCCGCCCGATCAAGCAATTGCGCTCGAATCAGCAACTCATCGGCCGCCTCGTCCGCTGCCGCAACGGCCTTGCCGCTGCCGAACCAGCCATAGCCTTCGCCATTCCGCGAGCGCGCGGCCAACGCCAGGTTCTCGCGGACGCTCAACTCCGGGAAGGCCATGCTCTTCTGGAAGGTGCGCACCAGCCCGGCGCGGACACGCACATCCGGCTTCGCCCTGGTGATGTCCTCGCCGGCGAAGGCGACGCGGCCCTGATCCGGGATCAGGAAGCCGGTGACGATGTTGAACAGGGTCGTCTTGCCGGCGCCATTGGGGCCGATCAGGCCGAGGCATTCGCCCTGGCCGAGCGTGACCGAGACATCGCTCAGCACCTTCAGCCCGCCGAAGGACTTGGCGACGCCCTCGATCGACAGGGCGGGAACGGCGTTGGCGCTCATGACCTACCCTCCCCGCTTGTCCGCCGTCCGAAGGCGGCCTTCAGCCCGGCGACGACGCCCTTCGGCATGATCATCACGGTCAGCACGAAGACGAGGCCGACGACCAATTGCCAGCGATCGGTATAGGACGAGACATAGGTCTGGATGCCCAGATAGATCGCCGAGCCGATGAAGGCGCCATAGAGCGAGCCGACGCCGCCGATCACCAGCATGATGATCATCATCGCCGACATCGTCCAATGGACGGCATTGGGGCCGACATACTGGTTGACGAAGGGATAGAGCGCGCCGGCGGCACCGGCGATGGCGCCGGAGGCGAGCAGCGCCATCAGGCGGATACGCGGGATCGAATAGCCGAGCGCGCTCATCCGGAGCTGCCGCTCGCGCGTGCCGAGCAGAGCCCGGCCGATCGGCGCTGTGACGAAGGAACGGGCGGCGAGATAAGCGGCGAACGCTAGCACCAGCGCGGCGAGATAGAGCGCGACCCCGTTGTTGAGCGGGATCGTGGCGAAGCCGGTATGCAGCGTCAGCACCGGGAAGCCGCGCAGGCCGTCGGCGCCGCCGGTCACTTCGCGCCAGTGGAACACCACCTCCCAGACGATCTGGCCGACGATCAGGCTGAGGATCAGGAAGAACAGCGCGATGGTGCGCATCACCACGACGCCCATCAGCAGCGCCGCCGCCATGCCGGTGGCGATGCCGACGGCGAGCATCACGACGACATCGGCGCCGAGCGTCTGCGCCGCGATCGCCGCGGCATAGGCCGCGCCGCCGAAAAAGACGGCATGGCCGAGCGACACCAGCCCGCCGAAGCCGACCAGCAGATCGAGGCTGAGCACGGCGGTCCCAATGATCAGGATTTCTGCAAGGAAACGCAGCTGGTAGTCGCCGGCGAACAGCAAGGGAATGGCAGCGGCAAGCGCGAGCAGCGCGACCTTTGCGGTCAGCGGCAGGCTGCGCCGCTCACTGGCGGCGCGCGCATCCACGCGGCCGGTCCCGTCGGCGATCGAGCTCATACCTGCCTCACCTTCCTGGCGACCAGTCCCTCGGGCAGCGCGACCAGCAGCGCGGCCATGACGGCGAGGGCGACGACGTTCGAGAATTCCGGCACCCAGACCTTGGAGAAGGTCATGGCGAAGCCGAGCAGCAGCGCACTCAGCACCGTGCCGCGGAAGGTGCCGAGCCCGCCGGCGACGACGACGATCAGCGCCAGGATCAGCACCTCCTCGTCGAGGCCGGGATAGGCGGAGAGGATGCCGGCACCGAGCGCGCCGGAAATGCCGCCGAGACCGGCCGAGATCACCAGCACGGCGGTGAAGATCCGACGGGTGTCGAGGCCGAGCGTCTCGACGAAGCCGCGATCGGTGACGCAGGCCCTGACCACCGCCCCCCAGATGGTGCGGTCGATCACGAACCAGAGCGCGAAGGCGAGCGCCGCGCCGAAGCCGATGATGAAGAGCCGGTAGATCGGGAACGGCATGTCCATGATGAAGACGACGCCGCGCAGCGCTTCCGGGATCTCCGCCGACAGGATCTGCGCGCCGAAACCCCAGCGCATCAGGTCGGCGAAGATCACCGAGAGCCCGTAGGTCAGCAGCACCTGCATCAGATGCGTTCGCGCGTAGAACTGCCGGAACGGGAAGCGCTCCAGCAGGAAGCCGGCGAGGCCGGCCGCCACAAAGGCGACCGGGAAGGCGAGCCACCAGGGCGCGCCCGAGGCCAGCCAGTAGACGCCGACATAGGCGCCGAGCAGGAAGAAGGAGCCGTGGGTCAGGTTGACGAAGTTCATCAGGTTGAGCACCACCGACAGGCCGAGCCCGGTCAGCAGCAAGAGCATCGAGAACGACAGCGCGTTCAGGCTCTGGACGGCATAGAAACCCACGGAACCGCTCCTTCGTCGCGTCAGGCCACCGGGCCGGGATCGCGCACGGCCTTGTAGGTGTGGATCACCTGGTTGACCGGGCCGCCTGTGCCTTCCTTGATCTCGTTGACGTAGATGTCGAGGATCGCCTGATTGTTGCGCGGGTCGAACGGCATCGGCCCGAACACCGTCTCGACCTCCTTGGCGAGCAGCGCCTCCTTGACCTTCTCCTTGTTGGAGAGGTCGCCCTGCACGCGCTCGACCGCGGCCTTGATCACCTGGCCGGTGACATAGCCGGCCGTGCCCATCTCGCCCGGCATGGCGTTGCGGGCGGCCTGATAGGCCTTGGTGAAGGCGGCCGAACTCGGCGCGGTCGGCGACTGGTTGCAGGTATTGAGCCCGCCGAGCGCCGCTTCTTTCACGGCCGAGACCACGTCCTCCTGGTCGAACAGCGCGCCGCTGCCGATCAGCTTGACCTTGCCGTGCAGGCGGTAATCGCGCATCTGGCGCAGGAAGCGGACCGCATCCGAGCCGGCGAAGAAAGAGAAGATGAACTCCGGCTTCTCGGCCGCGATCGTGGTCAGCAGCGGCCCGAAATCGGTGGTGCCGAGCGGCGCCCAGAGCTGCTTGCCGACCTTGCCGCCCTGCTGCTGATAGCTCGCGACGAAATCGCCGACGGATTCGCGGCCGGCGGCGTAGTCGGCGGCGATGGTCAGGCAGCCGGACTTGCCGAGCTTCTCGAAGGCCCACTGGCCGGCGGTGTGGCCGAGCATCCAGTTGGTCTTGGTCGGCCGGAAGACGAAGGGGCTCGCCGCCTTGCGGGCAAGATCATTGGCCGAGCCGGCGGAGATGAAGGTCAGCGCCTTGGCCTCGGTCACCACATCGCGGACGGCGAGCGCCACCGCCGACGAGATCACGCCTGAGACGATGTCGACATTGTCCTGCCCAAGGAGCTTGCGGAACTTGCGCACGCCTTCGTCGGGCTTGGCCTGGTCATCCTCGACGATCAATTCGACTGCGCGGCCTGCGAACTTGCCGCCATTCTCGGCCAGGAACATCTGCATCCCCGCCCGCATGCTCTCGCCGAGCGCCGTGAACGGCCCGGACAGCGAGGTCACCATGCCGATCTTCAGCGGCTTATTGGCGGTCTGCGCCAAAGCCGGCGCCGCGATCGTGCCGCTCAAAGTGGTCGCGCCGGCAGCGGCGAGGAAGCTGCGGCGGGAAAGCGGAAAGCGCTCGATCATGGGACGTCCTCCAACGGGGCGGTCTTGACGCCACCCGATTGCCGCCATCCGACCAGATCGATATTGGGCTGTCAATCTTATTTCGATATTTTTTCCGCGCGGGCGGCTGCGGCAATCCGCGAATCCGCGTCGAAAGGCCTATAACTTCAATAAATTCGTTATTTATCTCCGACTCTCGTACTCGACTCAGAAATCCGCGCTTCCTTCTCAGGATTGTAATTTCGAAATTTACTGCTAGAGAGTGGCGACCGACCATAGGAGCTCTGCGCTTCGGCATGTCCCCTTCCGACAAGACCCTGGCCGACCGGACCTACCGCCAATTGCGCGGCGACATCGTCAATGGCCGCCTCGCGGCCAGCAGCAAGCTGAAGCTGGAAGCCCTGGCGCAGGACTACGCCGTCGGCATGTCGCCGCTGCGCGAAGCACTGGCCCGGCTGATGGGCGACCTGCTCGTCGTCTCCGAGGGACAGCGCGGCTTCTGGGTGGCGCCGCTCTCGCTCGACGAGCTCGACGATGTCTCGCGCGTCCGTGCGCTGATCGAGACCGAGGCGCTCAACGCCGCGATCCGAAACGGCGATGCAAACTGGGAGCGCGAGGTCACGGCGGCGTTCGAAGCACTGGCCGCGGTCGAGGAACATCTGCCGCACACCAGCGACGCCCTACCGCCGGAGCAGCTCGAGACCTGGGAGGCGCGCAACCGCGCCTTTCACGCCGCGCTCGTCTCCGCAGCGGGGTCGCCGATGCTGATCAAGCTGCGCGACCTGCTCTACCAGCAATCCGAGCGCTATCGCCGCGTCTCGCTCAACGTCTCGCGCGGCTGGCGCAACGTCCATGACGAGCATCGCGCCATCTACGACGCGACCATGCAGCGCAACGCGCTGCGCGCCTGCCGGATGACCGAGCTGCATCTTGCCCGCACCGCCGAAGAGGTCCGCAAGGCGATGGCCACGCTGGCCGAGGACGATGACCGGATTTCCGGAGGCAAGGCGTGAGCGGTTTCGATCTGACCGGCCAGACCATTCTGGTCACCGGCGCAGCCGGCGGCATTGGCGCGGTGACGGCGAAGGTCCTGGCGGGGCTCGGCGCAAGGCTCGTCCTCACTGACCGCATCTCCTGCGCTGCGACGATCGCCGGCCTCGGCGCGCAAGCCGATTCGGCCCTTGAGATCGTCGTCGACCTGCTCGAAGAGGATGCGCCGCGCCGCCTGTCGGAGTTGGCAGGGCCGATCGATGCGGCCGTCCTCGGCGCCGGCATCTACCGCCCGGTCGATTGGGATGCGGATGGCTGGGAAGAGGTCGCCGAGACCACCCTGTCCCTCAACCTGATGGCACCGATGCGCCTGGCGCGCGAGCTCGTGCCCGCCATGGCGGCGCGCGGCGGCGGGCGGGTCGTCCTCGTCGGCTCGATCGTTGCCGCGACCGGCGGCTCCTTCCCCGGCGTCGGCCCGCATTACGCGGCATCGAAGGGCGGTTTGCACACGCTGGTGCGCTGGCTCGCCAGCCGCTTCGGCGGCCAGGGCGTGCTGATCAACGGCGTCGCGCCGGGGATCACCGACACGGCCATGGTCGGCGTCCACGATCTCTCGGCGGCGCTGGCGAAGCATCCGCTCGGCCGGGCCGCCCGGCCCGAGGAGATCGCCTGGCCGATCGCCTTTCTCTGTTCACCGGCGGCGAGCTTCGTCTCGGGCGCCATCCTCGACGTGAACGGCGGCGCGATGATGCGCCCATGACGACAACGACAACAAACCGGGAGTGAGACGATGAACAGCGCCGTTCCGCGCTACCAGGGTGCTGCCGCAGGCGCGGAGACCGCCCGCCTGTCGCATTTCATCGACGGCCGCTTCGTGCCGGCCGGCCGCAGCAGTTTCGAGAACCGCCACCCGGCGACCGGCGAGCTGATCAATCTCGTGCCGGAGGCCGATTCGGCCGCGATCGACGATGCGGTGAAGGCCGCCAAGCGGGCTCTCAAGGGACCGTGGGGCAAGATGAGCGAGCAGCAGCGCTCGGCCATATTGCGCAAGGTCGCCGACGGGATCATGGCCCGCTTCGACGATTTCCTCGCGGCCGAGGTGCTCGACACCGGCAAGCCCAAGAGCCTCGCCTCGCATATCGACATCCCGCGCGGTGCCGCGAACTTCAACGTCTTCGCCGATCAGGTGCTGACGCTCTCGACCGAGACCTTCCGCATGGCGACGCCGGACGGCGCCGGCGCGCTGAACTATGCGATCCGCGGGCCGCGCGGCGTCATCGCCGTGGTCTGCCCGTGGAATCTCCCGCTGCTGCTGATGACCTGGAAGGTCGCGCCGGCGCTCGCCTGCGGCAACACCGTCGTGGTCAAGCCCTCCGAGGAGACGCCGACCACGGCGACCATGCTCGGCGAGATCATGAACGAGGCCGGCGTGCCGCCCGGCGTCTACAATGTCGTGCATGGCTTCGGCGAGGACAGCGCCGGCGAGTACCTGACCAGCCATCCGCAAGTCGACGGCATCACCTTCACCGGCGAGACCCGCACCGGCGAGGCGATCATGCGCGCCGCCGCCAAGGGCGTCCGCCCGGTCTCGCTCGAACTCGGCGGCAAGAACGCCTCGCTGGTCTTCGCCGACTGCGACATGGACAAGGCGATCGAGGGCGTGACCCGTGCCGTCTTCGCCAATTGCGGCCAGGTCTGTCTCGGCACCGAGCGCGTTTATGTCGAGCGGCCGATCTTCGATCAGTTTACCCAGCGCCTGAAGCTGGCGGCGGAAAAGCTAAAGCCCGGCAACCCGTTCGAGGCCTCGACCACGCTCGGTCCGCTGATCAGCCAGGTCCATCGCGACAAGGTGCTGTCCTACTACGCCAAGGCGAAGGCGGAGGGCGCCGAGATCATCACCGGCGGCGGCATCCCCGAACTGCCAACCCCGTATTCCGCCGGCTCCTTCGTCGAGCCGACGATCTGGACCGGTCTCTCCGAGGATTCCGCCGTGATGCGCGAGGAGATATTCGGACCCTGCTGCAACATCGTGCCCTTCGACGAGGAGGACGCGGTCATCGCGCTGGCGAACGACAGCCCCTACGGCCTCGCCACCTCGATCTGGACCGAGAACCTGACACGGGCGCACCGCGTCGCGGCGCAGGTCGAGGTCGGCATCACCTGGGTGAACTCCTGGTTCCTGCGCGACCTGCGCACGCCCTTCGGCGGCTCGAAGCAGTCAGGCATCGGCCGCGAGGGCGGCGTGCACTCGATGGAGTTCTACACCGAGCTGCGCAACGTCTGCGTCAAGCTCTGAAGGTCGGTTTTCCCCTTAAGCCCTCATCCTGAGGAGGCCACGACAGCGGCCGTCTCGAAGGATGCTCCAGGAGGCTCCGGAACCAGCTGGAGCATCCTTCGAGACGCAGCCTTCGGTTGCTCCTCAGGATGAGGGCTTGGGGGATGCCTCGAACAGTCTGCCGCTGTGGCGGCGCGAGCCGCAACCAAGTCCCAAGGAAGAAAAGCCATGCTGACCGAAGCCCAGCGCGCGCAGGTGGTGCGCTCCCTGCTCGAGAGCCATCGCACCAAGAAGCAGGGCGAGCGGCCCTCGCAGATGTTCCCGGAGATCAAGATCGAGGACTCCTACGCGATCTCCTCGGCGGTTGCGCAGGAGCGGGTCAAGGCCGGCGCCCGCATCATCGGCCACAAGATCGGCCTGACCTCGAAGGCGATGCAGGCCTCCTCGAAGATCGACGAGCCCGATTACGGCTATCTCTTCGACGATCTCATCCTGAACGACGGCGCCAAGGTGAAGTTCGAGGACTTCTGCGTGCCGCGCGTCGAGCCGGAGCTAACCTTCATCCTGAAGGAGCCACTGAAGGGCCCGGGCATCGGCCTGATCGACGTGCTCCGGGCGACGGAGTACGTCGTGCCCTCGATCGAGATCATCGATGCGCGCGTCACCGAGCCGCGCAAGATCTTCGACACGGTCGCCGACAATGGCGCCGCGGCCGGCATCGTGCTCGGCGGCCGGCCGGTGCGGCCTGAAGACGTAGACCTGCGCTGGGTCGGCGCGATCTTCTACCGCAATTCGGAGATCGAAGAGACTGGCCTCGCCGCCGGCGTGCTCGGCCACCCCGCCATGGCGATCGCCTGGCTCGCCAACAAGCTCGCGCCCTTCGACATCACCCTGCAGCCGGGCGACCTGATGCTGTCTGGCTCCTTCACACGACCGGTCTGGGCCGCTAAGGGCGATACATTGCACGCCGATTTCGGGCCGCTCGGTAGCGTCTCCGTGCAGTTCGTCTAGCGCGCTTTCCGTTCGGCCGATCTCGGCTGAACGAAGAGAATTCGCGCAACATCGAAAACATGCTCGGAGGGAGCGCCATGGACCTGCCCCGTAACGCCTTCAAGGCCGCGCTCGCCCGCGGCGAGCTCCAGATCGGGCTGTGGAGCAGCCTGTGCAGCCCGATCGTCGCCGAGATCATCGGCTATAGCGGCTTCGACTGGATCCTGGTCGACACCGAGCATTCGCCGAACGAGCCGCCGGCCGTGCTCGCCCAGCTCCAGGCCTTGCAGGCCGGCACCGCGACGCCGATCGTGCGCCCGGCCTGGAACGATCCGGTGCTGCTGAAGCGCCTGCTCGACATCGGCGCGCAGGCGGTGCTGGTGCCGTTCGTCCAGAATGCCGAGGAGGCCGCCAAGGCCGTCGCCGCCTGCCGCTATCCGCCGGCCGGCATCCGCGGCATCACCGTGAGCGGGCGCGGCAGCCGCTATGGCCGCGTGCCCGATTATCTCAAGCGCGCCGATGCCGAGATTTGCGTCCTCGTCCAGGTCGAGACCGGCGAAGCCCTGAGCCAGCTCGAGGCGATCGCTTCGGTCGATGGCGTCGACGGTGTCTTCATCGGCCCGGCCGATCTCTCCGCCTCGCTCGGCCATATCGGCAATCCCGGCCATCCCGAGGTGCAGGAAGCGATCAAGGGCGCCGCTGCCCGCCTGACCGCCATCGGCAAGCCGGCCGGCATCCTCACCGCCTCCGAGGCCGATGCCCGCCGCTATATCGAATGGGGCTACCGCTTCGTCGCCGTCGGCTCGGATCTCGGCCTCCTCGCCAAGAATGCCGACGCCCTGGCGAAGACGTTCAAGTCGTAGGACGGAGATGCCCGACATGATGAGAGGCGCGTCCGGCCGAGCCTGAGCGCGCCGGCCGGCGCAGCATGCCTGGTGCGCGGCACGTGCCCGGCGAGCCTTGCCTGACGCAAGCAGAGATCGCCTCCCTGCGCCCGGGGCGGCGGACTCCTCTGCGGCAGACGGCAGTCTTTCCGACAAAGCTCGATCCCCGTCCGTCACAATATCTGCATTCAGGAGGCCGAAACACAGGCGTTGCTATTTTTCGGCTTGGAGATCAGTTTCGGGCCGTCTTCCAATTTTACGGCAAGCGGCTGGGGAACGCGGTGAAGCAGTTCAGACTGGATGGCGACGCGTCGCTGCTGGCGGAGATCGATCGCCAACAGCCGACCGAAGCCTCGCGGCATCTATCGCTGAAGCTGAGACTGACCTCCCTGGCGCTCGGTTGCTCGACCCACAAGGAACTCTGCGCGCGTTTCGCCGCCATCAACAAGACGACGCTATTCGTGCCGCAGAACGCCTATAAATGGCTCAGCGGCAAGGCCATGCCGCGCGCATCCAGCGTCTATGAGGATTGGGTGCGGGTCCTTGATGGCGCGCTGACCGCGCCCTTCATCGCGTCGTCCTCGTTCCAGGAGTTTCAGGACGCGGTCTGCGCCCGCTTCACCGTGCCCGAGACCGCGCTTGCGCTCCTGAGGGCGGAGGCCGGCCTGCCGCCTGGCCGCGCCCCCGCCGCCGCCCCGTCGCCGCCCAGGGCGAATGGCCGGCAGCCAGGCGGGAACTGGCTGGAGGGCAGCTATCTCGCGATCTCGCCGGCCTGGTCTCGCACCGAGTCGGGCCGGCTGATCGTCGGGGCCGTAACGATCCACGCCGATGCTCTGCAGCAACTGCAGATCGACTACAGCGAGAACCTGTTCAACCGACAGGTCCTGATGAACGGGCATCTGCTGAGCGATGGCCGCACCGCGCAAAGCGCGCTGACCTGCTCCTACACCCATCGGCTGTTCTTTCTGGTCCTGAACGTGCCGACACCGCCGGCCAATCTCATCGGCGGCATTCTCTGCGGCGCCGCCGTGCACGACCCCGACGCGAGGGCCGCCGCCAGCCGCATCCTGCTGCTCCGCGCTCCGGAAGGCCGGGCCGACGACCTTTTCACGCGCACGGGCTACATCGGTGCCGAGGGCGCGCTGGTCGAGAATGAACTGGCCGCGCTCGGCTATCGCGGCGATGCCGCAAGGGCAGAACTCGGCACCAGTATCCTCGACTTCCTCGGCGCGACTTCGTCGTCCTACCTTTGCGAAACCGAACACAAGGATGTCCTGCCGCTCGAACGCATGCTCGGCCAGCTCAGCCGGGCGTGACGGCATCGCCCCTCCGGACGGCCGGCCCTACTGTCCCCATTCGATGACGCTGAGATCGAGCGGCAGCGCGCGACGCATCGCCAGCGGCGGCACGACCGGTGTCAGGGTCACCGGCGTGCCCATTTCAGCGGCCCGGTCGAAATCGGCCGTGCCGGCCCGATCGATCGCCTTCACCGTGAAGGCCTCGAAGACATAGGGCAGGCCATCGGCGAGCAGCGGAGACGGCCCGTCCATGACGTGCAGGTGCAGATGCGGCTCGGAGCTGTTGCCGGTATTGCCGACCTGGCCGATCACATCGCCGCGCTTGACCTTGTCGCCGGCTTTGACCCGGACGCTGCCCGGCTTCATGTGGGCGTAGAGCACGAAGGCGCCGCCGCCGATATCGAGCACGGCGAAATTCCCGTCGGCGTCGCTGATCGGCAGCCCGTCGGGCAGCGCTCCCGGAACCTGGTCGGGAAGGTCGTTCCGCATGTCGACGATGGTGCCGTCGCGCACCGCCAATATCGGCTCGCCATAGATGTGGTAATTGGCGACCTGCTTGCGATCGCCTTTCACTAGCCGTCCATCGGCCCCGAGCTTCTCCCAGTCGATGGCGAAGCGCTGCGCCAGGCGAAAGCCGCCATTGAGCGGCAGCAGGGCGCGAACATGCCGGACCGAGTCGCAGCAACCATCGCCGGCGATGTATCCATCGCCGCGCAAAGGCGGGCCGAGGACCGGAGGCTCCGAGGTCGTCACGGCAACCGGGCCGAGCCTGATCACGGCATCGACCTTGAACTGGCCGAACCAGGCCTCGACCTCGTGCCTCAGGCGCTGCGGAACCGCGCGTCCGGCAGGCAGCGCGACATGCAGGAATCCGATGCCGTACTGGTAGCCGCCGAGCTCCGCCGACTCGTTGCCGCGCCGGCCTCCTGGCGAAAAGCGCCTTGCGATCTCGGCACCATCGAGGACGGCGAGCGGCTCTTTGTCCGCGTCACCGAAGATGCTGAGCCGCTTCAACTGGACCCGCTCGCCCGTCACATTCGACAGCTGCAGCTCGTAGACCAGGTGCTGGAGACCATCCGAGCCGAGCACAGGCCGCGGCGCGAACAGCACATTGCCTACCAGGCCCGTCGGCGTCACGGCGGCGGAGGCTGCCGGGGTCTCGGCGCGCAGTGTCTGCGACAGCGGCGGAACGAGCGTGAAGCCCATCGCCACGGCGAGCAGTGCTCTCATCGTCGCGCTCATCGCATATCCCCGTCCTGGATCGTCCTCTGCGCCGTCAGGCCGCGACCGCCTGCTGCCGGGCGGTCTCGACGAGATGGCCGCCCAGCCGGTCGGCCAACGCCATGATCGTCAGGGTCAGGTGCTTGTCGGGCAGTTCGGGGATGACGCCGCCATCGCAGACATAGAGGTTGTCGAAGTCATGGCACTTCAGGTCGGCATCGACGACGCCGCGGCGCGGATCCTCGGAGATGGCGGTGGTGCCGGCATAATGGATGCCCGTGCCGCTATTGTCGCGGCTGGCATAGATCATCGTGGCGGAGGCCCGCCGCAGCACGCGCCGGCCCCAGACGGTCATCGCATCCATCATCTGATGGCTCGCGGCGGGGATCGTGAAATCGACCTCGACCTGAGGGACGCCGTAAGCATCGACGCTTCGGCCCGGCCGCACCCGGTTTGCGGGCGTCGCCTCGCCCTGGCAGAACAGGCCGAGCGTGACGTAGCTGTGGAACATGGTGCGCGCGAGCCGCTCCTTCAGGAAGGGCGGAAAGTGCCGCATGCCGGTCAGGTAGTGCGGCACGTCGGGGGCGCTGTGGATGGCGTGGCCGATGAAGGGGAAAGGCGCGCCATCGGGCAACCTGCCCTGGGACAAGAGGATCAGCAGGTCCCCATAGCCGAGATCGTAGTCGCGCCGTTTGCCCCAGAGCTTCAGCAGCGAGGTCGAGAGCACCACCTTGGGATTGTCCTGCAGGCCCGCCCCTACCCGCTCGTGCCTGTTGCCGAGGCCGGAGGGGTCGACCTCGTCGGCCGAGTTGAACAGGATGCGCGGCGTCTCGACCGCTCCGGCGGCCAGCACGACGGTGCCGGCTCGCAAATGCCGCCGCTCGCCGGTGGCAAGGTCGATGTACTCGACTCCCGCGATCCGCCGGCTGTCACCGTCGCGGAGTAGGCGGACGACCTTTGCCTGCGTCCGCAGCTCGTAATTCGGCAGGTCGGCGATCTGCGGCAGCAGCCGCGTCGAGAACTTGTAGACCGCGCCGACCGGGCAGCCCGAGGTGCACATCCCCGTCGAGATGCAGGATGTCGGGGTTCCCGCCTTGGTGTTGATCGCCTTGCGGTTCGGGATCGCGTGCGAGTGTCCGTCCTTCAGCGCATTGACGGCATCGACGATCAGCCGGTCCGCCGGGCGCAGCGGCTTCGGCGGCAGATAATCGCCATCCGGCAGGTTCGGCAGCCCCTCCTTGGTGCCGCAGACCGCGATCAGACGCTCGACCGCGCCGTAATGCGGCGCCAGATCGGCATAGGAGAACGGCCAGGACCTGAAATCCTCCTCCGAGAAGCGGACGCTGACGCCATTCCAGAGATTCTGCAGCCCGTTGACCGCCAGAACCTGGAAGTGCCGGAAGCCTCCCTTCGGCCGGGCGGTCGAGCCGGTGCGGCCATCGGCGAAGAGCGGGTGGACAAAAAGACTGTCATGCGGGTCGCTGGGCCAGGTCGTGCTCGGATCGATGCCGAAATCCCGGGTCACGCCGGGCGGTATCGTCGTCCGGAAATGGTCCTCCGGCAGCATCGCGCCATGTTCGAGCGAGATGGTGCGCAAGCCGGATTTGGCGAGCTTGTGGGCGAGAATGCCGCCGCCGGCGCCGGTGCCGACGACTACGACATCGCAGAATTCAGCTGCGGTCACGCATGCCTCCCACGGGCCACTCCCCGACCGAGCGCAGGAAATCCGGTGAAGCGAAGCGGATATATTCGAGGAAGCCGAGCAGCGCCGTCCGCTCAGGCCCGAGATCGCTGCGGCGCAACCGCCCCGTATGCGCGAAGTCGGCCCGCAGCTCGACCGCCGCGAGCGCTGCGCTGATCTGCCGGTTGGCACGCCCGATCCGCGTGATATCGGCCAGCATCGGCATCAGCACCACACGGTACGGGCTGAGCGCGATCAGCGCCGCAACCAGCCGTTCGCCATCTCCGGGGATGGCCGTGCCGGCGGTATCGGCGCCGCCCGACGTTTGCTGCACGAGGGTCGGCGACATCTGGTTCATGCCGCTGCGACCCGGACCGGAGCCGCATCGAGCGCCCGGAAAGGCCGCCCCGATTCCAGATGCCGCTCGATCTCCTCGAGCGAGACGCCGCTGGTTTCAGGCACCAGCAGATAGGTGAAGATCAGCCCGGCCGCGCAAACCAGCGCATAGACCGCGAAGACCCCGCCGAGCCCGATGCTGCTGACCAGGATCGGGAAGGAGAACACGACGAGGAAGTTGAAGCCCCAATTGGCGAGCGAGGTCACGCTCATGCCGAGGCTGCGCACCTTGAGCGGGAAGATTTCGGACATCATCACCCAGGGCAGCGGGCCGATGCTGGCGGCGAAGGCGGCAATGTACAGAACCAGCCCGACGGTCGCGAGGATATCCAACGATTCCGAGCCGGTGGCCGCGCCGAGCGCGATCATGCCCAGGCTGAGGGCCGTGCCGGCAAAGCCGATGAAGAGCAGGCGCCGCCGACCGATCCGGTCGATCAGGTACATGCCGACGAAGGTCATCCCGACATTGACGATGCCGATCCCGACCGTCGCCAGAATCTGGGTCGAGGTCGAGTTGAAGCCCGCCTCCTTGAACACCGTCGGTGCGTAATAGATCACGGCGTTGATGCCGCTGAGCTGCTGCAGGAAGAACAGCCCCATGCCGACCACCAGCGCCGGCCGGACGGTCAGGCTGAGCAGGTCCGCCCAGGTGCCGGGCCGGGTCCGCTGCTGCGCCGCCTGTCGGATGCTCGCGAGTTCCGCATCGACCGCCGGATCATGCGGCGCGAGCTCGCGGATCCGCGCGATCGCAAGACGCGCCTCGTCGGTGCGACCCTGCAGGGCGAGCCATCGCGGCGTATCGCCCATGCGGTACATGCCGATGAGCAAGGCGAGCGCGGGCAGGACGCCCATTACGAACATCAGCCGCCAGGACTCGGCGAAGACGAAGTCGACGATATAGGCGCCGAGAATGCCGAGCGTGATCGCGAGCTGATAGATCGATACCAGCATGCCGCGTTTCTCGGCGGGCGCGCTCTCGGAAATGTAGAGCGGCGCCACCATCGCGGCGATGCCGACGGCGAGCCCGAGCAGGAGGCGAGAGGCCGTCAGGCAG